>CAMELE010000064.1 GCA_945923475.1 uncultured Mollicutes bacterium | reverse complement strand
TTTTACTGTTTTTCGATTAAATGTAAGTACAGTCTCATTAAAGCTCTTTTCTCAATTCTAGAAACATATGATCTTGAAATTGCCATTTCCTTGGCAATCTCCTTTTGAGTCATAGCTTTTTTACCATTTAAGCCGTATCTAAGCTCAATTATCTCAAGTTCTCTGCTCGAAAGAATAGACAAAGCCTTTCTTAATTCAGCTATTTTGTAATTGTGCTCCATTGTATCAAGGATATCCTCTTGATTATCTTTGATTAAATCAATTAATTCAATAGGGTTTCCTTCTTTATCTTCGCCAACTGATTCAAATAAGTAAACATAATTTCTTTTATTTTTATTAGAGCGTAGCGTCATTAATATTTCGTTTTCGATGCATCTTGAGCAATAGGTTGATAACTTAGACTGAGATTCTACCTTAAACGTATCAATTCCTTTAATTAAGCCAATAATTCCAATTGATAGGATGTCATCCTTATCCTCTTGTGTGTTATCATATTTTTTTGCGATATGAGCTACTAGCCTTAAATTATGCTCGATAAGCTTAGCCCTTGCATCTTTGTCACCCTTTGCCATAAGATCTAATAATGCATTTTCTTCGTCCGGTTCAAGCCTCTTTGGATATGCTTCAGACTTGACAGAGCCTATCAAAGGCAGAATTAATAAAAAACTGAACATATAAACACCCTTTTTTGTTTTACAAATTGTTAAAATCTTGGTATAATCGATTAAGGTGATGTATACATGTTAACATGGTTTATTCCTTATAAAAATATCATACCAGAGGATTATGTTTCGTCAATTTTTGACATTGATTACAATAAATTATATTCAGAAGGTAAGAGATTAATTCTTACAGATTTAGATAATACACTTATTTCATATAAAGAAGATAGTCCTAATGAGGAGCTGTTTAAATGGAAAAATATGGTTGAGGACATTGGCTTTGAAGTTATAATTGTTTCTAACAGTCATAATAAAAGAGTTAAATATTTTGCTAATCAATTAAATTTACCTTATGTTAATTTAGCATTAAAGCCTTTGAAATTTGGCTTTAAGAAGGCTTTAAGAAAGGCTTCTAGAAAATATAAAATAGAGGAAGTAGTAGAGCTTGGAGATCAGCTTTTAACAGATGTTTATGGTTCGAAAAGAATGAAGTTCTATACAATATTAGTTAAGGCTATTGATAAAAAGACAGAAAGAGCAGTTACGAGATTTAATCGTAAAAACGAAAGAAAAATGCTTGCTAAATGCCGAAAAAAGAACTATGGATTATATTTGTTAAAATTAAAAAAGTATGAGGATGATAATTTATGATTAGATATTGTCAAGGCTGCGGGGCTGAATTACAAACTATAGATCCTAACAAAAAAGGCTTTATTCCTTCAATTGATGAAAAGAAAGAATCATTGTATTGTAAAAGATGCTTCAGATTAAACAACTATAATGAAATGCCTAAAATTCTTTCAACTAATGAGGAATATGATAAAATAATTGCAGATTTACTTGAAAAAAAGGGATTAATTGTTCTAATTGTCGACTTGTTTGACTTTACAGGAACCTTTATTCCAAGAATTATAGATAAATTAAGAAATAAAACAGTTTTGCTTGTAGCAAATAAGCTTGATTTATTACCTAAATCAGTTAAACCATCTCACATTGTTGAATGGATTGAGTCAATGGTAAATAGAATGTTCTTTAGAGTAGCTGCGATTCATGTTGTATCTAGCAAAAAGGGGTATTACCTGGATGATTTAATGAATACAATTGATTTTTTAAGACAAGATCAGGATGTTTATTTTATGGGTTGTGCCAATGTAGGGAAATCTTCATTAATTAATGCGTTAATCAAGAGATTCACTCCTAAAGAGGATGATATTATTTCAACATCTCCAATTCCAGGTACGACATTAAACTCAATAAAAATACCATTCTTTTTAGATAATAAGGCTTTAATTGATACTCCAGGTCTAATAAATGAAAATAACATATTATCTAATATTTTACCTGCTTCATATGACAAGATTTTACCTAAGGGAGAAATAAAGCCTATAACCTATCAGCTCCAAAAAGGAAATATGATTTTTATTGGTGCAATGGCATCATTTAGTCTCCTTGAGGGTGATGGGGTTTCCTTTACCTGCTATTTTGCAGCTGATGTTACGGTTCATCGTAGGAAGATGGATGGTAGTGATGAATTCCTTCAAAAACATGGTGGAGAACTATTAACACCACCAACTAGAGAAGAATTTGTTAATTTAGAATATGAGGAAAAGGTGTTTGAGGTTTCTTCAAAGAAAAAAGAGGATATTGTGATATCTGGCTTAGGGTTTATATCAGTTAATAAAAAGGCTAAGGTTTTAGTTAAAGCTATAAAGAATACGGATGTGTTTAAACGTGGAGCAATTATTTAATATATTATATGATGATGAAGTAAAAAGAATATATCTAGCATGTAAGAATAAGTATCTTAGTTTAGATGAAAAATATCATAGTAGATTTACCCATATTGAAGGGGTATGTCAGATGGCAACGTTACTTGCAAAAAAATATAATGTAAATGTAAAGAAGGCTCAAATCGCTGCGATTCTTCATGATTACTATAAATATGAAAGTCATGAAGAAATGGAATCTCTGCTTGATTCAAAAGAAGAAATTGAAGAATGTAGACAATGCCCGGTTTTATACCACGCATACGCGTCAAGTAAAGCCTTAGGTAAAATTTTTGGAATACATGATAAAGAAATAGAAAATGCGATTAAATATCATGTATTTGGTAAAACTAATATGACAAAGCTCGAGGAAATCATATTGATAAGCGATTATACAGAGTTTAATCGTAAATATCAGGATTGCATAGAAGTAAGGAAGGTTTTGCTTGATGGTAACTTTGATAAAGCAATATATTTATCAACTCGTTATACCATTGATCATTTAGTAAAAAATAATATAAAACCTCACCCTATACAATGTGAGGTATTAAAGGAATATGAAAGGAAAATTAATAATGAATAAATTAGAAGTAGTCGTAAAATCATTAGCTAAAGTAAATGCACAGGATGTTGTTGCATATGATACAAATACAAGTTCACCATTTTTTAATTCGGTTGTAATTGCATCAGTTGACTCAGTTCGCCAGTTAAATGCTGCCCTTGATTATTTAAAAAATGGCTTTGCGGAGGCAGGATTTCCAGTTAAGAGTGCATCAGGTGCTAACACTGAATGGGTTTTACTTGACGGATGCGATATTTTAGTTCATGTTTTTTATAAGGAAGAAAGAGCACGCTTTGATCTTGATAAGCTTTATATTGACTGTGAGCATATTGATTTAAAGCAATTTGCTGAATAATTAATAGAAAAAGAAGCATTTTAGCTTAATTTTTAGGCTTTAATGCTTCTTTTATTTTTTTGCTTAGTATCATTGTCTTATTTTTAATTTTATAAGCTTTTTTACGTTCCTTTTCACTTATTTTTTGTTTATTTATAAAATTGTAGTAATCAGTAATTCCTTGCCAGTTGTTATTAGCTGCTATTTCAATTAAATCAGCTTGCTTATCAAAATAAAGAGCTTGATTTACAGCATTTAATAAAGTTTGTGCTTCAGTTTTAATTTCTGATTTTATAGCTTCAAAATCAATGTTTTTATTTATTAAATCCTTATAAATTTTATTTTTGAAATTAATTTTTTTATAAACATAATTTTTAGATTTTAGATTATTACTTCTAAAAATATCAAGAAACTTGTTGTAAATAACGAAGATTGAATTTTGACATATAGCGTGTTTAAATTGATTAATTGATTCAGATACATATTGGATTGTGGCAGGCTCATTGTATGTATTTTTTAGGCAATTTGATAAGAAGTCTAATTCAGTTAAGGAATATAAGAAGCAATTTTTGAAGGATTTAAAAATATACCTGTTTGACAAATTTATACCTTTAGATTTTGCATATAATGAATCTAAATAAAATGGATTTGTGGTTAAGCCTTGCTTTTTTAAAATCTCATCAGCTGCAAATGACACCGCAGTACAGTATAAGAAGGTTATATTAGGCTTATAGAAATTATTTTTCTTTGCTTCATTAATCATATTTAACAAAAATAAATCCTTTTTGTAAAAATTTACCTTATTATATAAATCATAATCAAATGATTTAATTTTCGTTAATCTATAATATCTAAGTATTTCAATACTATTTACATATAAAAATGTTTTATTGGAGTAAAGAGATAGCATTTTTTTATAATTTGGTGTTAGTTCATTTAAAATCTCTTGGACAATGTCATATTTAAAAAATAGCATATTAATCACCCACTTTTAGATATATTATATTTTATATGATTTTTTAAATCAAGATTTTGAATTTTTTATTCAAAAAAATGCTTTTATTTTCCTAAAAACAACTATTTTACTTTAAAAAAATTAATTTTTACATTATAATAAAAAATGGAGGTTTTATAAGTGATATTTTTAACAAAAAATGAACTTTCAGATATTGAAAATCAAATGTTTAATAAAGCACGTGACATTGATGTGGCTTTGTTTAACTATATAACAGGAACTATGTCTAACGAATTTGTTGGTTATGCATTAACTATGTATCAAAATCGTGATGGAGGATTTGGGCATGGCCTTGATAATGATAATTTAAATCCTAATTCGACAGTATATCAAACTCTTGTTGGACTGAGGTATATATCATATGCATCATTAGATTTATCTAATGAGGATATTTCGACAATGATTAAAAGGATGTTTAATTATTTATATAATAAGAATCCTAAGTGGACAACTTATGACGAGGTAAATAAGAAGTTTGCATGTGCTAGTAGGTTTGCAAATGAAGTGCTAGCATATGATTTGACTCCAGAAATTTTAGGATATACTATCTCATTGTTAGATTCTAAATCGCCTTATTATAGAAAAGCATTACAAATGCTTGATGTAGTAGATCGTAATTTGCTTCAAAGAGAATCCTTATCATTTGAGGAATTAGTTGGCTATAAGGCTTTATTTAGAGCTTTAGAAAACAAGAGTATAGATGCTAATCAGGAGGCATATTATTACTTTATAAAATTAAGAAATAATTATATTTCTTCGATTAAAGTTAACGAATGTAATTACAATGAGGTGCTTGAGCTTTTAGATGATAAATTTGAATTTGAAGATAAAATTGAAGAGTCACTTAAGGCTATGAAGGCAGCACTAAAACCTCATGGCTTATGGGAATCCACTACAACGTGGGACAATGATTATCCTGAAGCTGAATCAGCAGGTTTAAAATGGCTTGGTACAAAAACAGTAATGAATATATTACTATTAAATAAATTTCAAGGAATTGAGGAATAAGATATGAAAAAAACGGTATTATTATGTATTATGGACGGATTTGGAATTGCTCCAGATTCAAAGGGAAATGCAGTTTATCTTGCAAAAAAACCTAATTTAGATAGTTTATGGGCTAAGTATCCCCATTGCTTAGTTGATGCATCTGGAGAAGCAGTTGGACTTCCTGATGGTCAAATGGGTAATTCTGAGGTTGGACATATGAACCTAGGTGCAGGTAGAATTGTATACCAATCATTAACTAGAATTAATAAATCCATTAAGGATGGATCATTTAATCAAAACAAAGCTATTTTAGACGCAATTGCAAATGCAAAGAAGAATGGGTCTAAGGTTCATATTTTTGGGCTTTGTTCTGACGGAGGAGTTCACTCTCATACGAGTCATATTAAGGCTATTGCAAAGGTGTGCAAGGATAATGGAATTGATAAGGTATATTATCACGCATTTCTAGATGGACGTGATGTACCACCTACAAGTGCTTTAACTTATATTAATAAGGTGCTAGAGGCAGATAATATTTCTATTTCAACTGTTTCAGGAAGATACTATGGAATGGATAGAGATAAAAACTGGAATCGTATCCAAAAGACTTATGATGCTATGACATCTTTAAAGGGTGAGGTATATAGCAGTGCTAAAGAAGGGATTGAGGCTTCTTATGCAGCTGGTGTAACTGATGAGTTCGTTGTACCATTTATTGTTGATAAAGAAGGACAAATTACAGACGGAGATTCAATTATTTTTGCAAACTTTAGACCAGATAGAGCAATTCAAATTGCGACTGCGCTATCAAATCCTAGTGTTACAAGTACTTTAATTAAAAATCCTACAGATCCTATTTTAGATGTAACTAATGCACCAAAAAATATTTTCTTTGTAAGTATGATGAAGTATTCTGATAATGTACTTGGAGAACTTGCTTTTCCTTTACAATCATTCAATAATTTATATGGTGATGTAATTTCTCAAGCAGGTTTAAAACAACTTCGTATAGCTGAAACTGAAAAATATGCTCATGTAACATTCTTTTTTGATGGTGGAGTAGATCGCCAAATTGAAGGTTCTGATCGTATTTTAGTAAATTCACCAAAGGTTGCTACATATGACCTACAACCAGAAATGTCTGCATATGAGGTATGTGATAAGGTTGTTGCTGCAATTAAGGAAGAAAAGTATGACACTATTATTCTAAATTTTGCAAATTGTGATATGGTTGGACATACTGGTGTAATTCCTGCAGCTATAAAGGCTGTTGAGGTTGTAGATGAATGTGTTGGTAAGGTTGTAGAAGCTCTTAATTCGGTTGGTGGATTGGCTATTATTACTGCTGACCATGGTAATGCTGAAAGAATGCTTGATGAGAATGGTAATCCTTATACAGCACATACTACTAACCTAGTACCATTAATTTTAACTTCTAATGAGTATGAACTTAAGGAAAGAGGAATATTATCAGATATTGCTCCTACTATGCTAGAATTGCTTGGTGTAGAAAAGCCTGCTGATATGACTTCTGAATCGTTATTAATTAAAAAGTAATATTTAAACTTTTCCCTTGGTATTATGTATAATACTAAGGGATTTTTTAAATTATTTGCTAAAAGTATTGTTGTATGTTATAATCAATTTGTCTTCAGGGTCGGGTGTAATTCCCAATCGGCGGTAAACTCCGCGAGCGTAAGCATGAACTGGTGAAATTCCAGTAGCGACAGTATAGTCTGGATGGAAGAAGAAAAAATTCTAAAATAGTTTTTTCGCCCTGCAGTTTTTGCAGGCTTTTTTATTAGAAAGAGAAAAAAATATGAACAAAAATCAAAAATTAATTAAAAGAATGGTTATGATTTCAATCTTAACCGCATTGTCACTCGTGCTTTATATTTTGGGGCCTAAGTTTTCGCTACCATTTTTTCCAGCTTTTTTAGAAATTAATTTTTCTATGTTACCAATATTTATTGGTTTATTTATGCTAGGACCGGTAGACGCAATAATCATTGTGCTTTTAAGATTCTTAATTAAATTACCATTTACTCATACAGTATATGTAGGAGAAATAACAGATTTACTTTTAGGCTCAATTGTGGTTGGGGGTACATTTCTAGGACAAAAGCTATTTAAAAAGAATATATATGTATTTTTATGTGCATTTATTTCCTGGATTTTAGGCGGAGTTATTTCAAATTGTTTTGCATTACCAGGGTATATAAATATTGCGGGCTTTCCTAAAGAAGCGATTATTGGTATGATGCCAGATTATATGAAGGCAAATGCTAATAACTATATTTGGAAATATTTTATCTTAGCAATTATTCCATTTAATGCATTAATTGCTGCTGCAGTTATAGCTGTAACATGGCCTGTTCATAATAGAATAAAATTGCTTTATGAGAGTATAGGTATAAAGCATAAGGAAGCTGCAGATAATACTAACAAATAATGTTGGTTATTCGATTTATAAAAAATATTGTAAAAACATAATTTTTGAATGATTTTAATATTTATTTTTATTCTGAAGTAGTGTATAATAATAGCGGTAAAAAAACTATAAAATAATAATTAAGGAGTGTGTTTTTATGCCATTTATTACTAATGTATATGCAAGAGAAGTATTAGATTCTCGTGGAAACCCAACTGTTGAGGTTGAGGTTACAACTGAAAGTGGATCATTTGGACGTGCACTTGTGCCATCTGGAGCATCTACTGGTGTACATGAAGCACTTGAACTTCGTGATGGAGATAAGTCTCGTTATTTAGGAAAGGGTACTACAAAGGCTGTAGATAACGTTAACGATATTATCGCTGACAAGATTATTGGCTTAGACGTACGTGATCAATTATTAATTGATAGAACAATGATTGAACTAGATGGTACAAAGAACAAGCAAAACCTTGGTGCTAATGCAATGCTAGGTGTTTCTATGGCTTGTGCTAGAGCTGCTGCAGATTACTGTGGAGTATCTTTATACAACTACTTTGGTGGCTTCAATGCTAAGCAATTACCATTACCTATGATGAACATTTTAAATGGTGGTGCTCATGCTGATTTCTGTATTGATTTCCAAGAAATTATGATTTTACCTGCTGGAGCTCCTTCTTTCAAGGAAGCCCTACGTTATGGTGCTGAAGTATTCCATGCATTAAAGAAGATTTTAAAGGCTAAGGGATATAATACAGCTGTAGGTGATGAAGGTGGTTATGCACCTAAGTTATCTTCAAATACTGAAGCATTTGAATTAGTATGTGATGCAATTAAGGCTGCTGGATTCGTTCCTGGTAAGGATATTTTCTTAGGAATCGACGTTGCTGCATCTGAATTCTATGATGTTGAAACAGGTAAATATACTTTAAAGGCTGATAAGGGTGTATTCACATCTAAAGAAATGGTTGATAACTACTATGTACCTCTTACTGAAAAGTTCCCAATTATTACAATCGAAGATGGTCTTGCTGAAGACGACTGGGATGGTTGGAAATATTTAACTGACAAGATTGGTGATAGAGTTCAATTAGTTGGTGATGACCTATTTGTTACAAATACTGAACGTCTTGAAAAGGGTATCAAGATGGGTGTTGCAAATGCAATCCTTATTAAGGTTAACCAAATTGGTACTTTAACTGAGACTTTCGATGCTATCGAGATGGCTAAGCGTGCTGGATACACAGCAGTTGTTTCACACCGTTCAGGTGAAACTGAAGATACTACAATTGCTGATATCGTAGTTGGTACAAATGCTGGTCAAATTAAGACAGGTTCATTAAGCCGTACAGATAGAATTGCTAAGTACAACCAATTATTACGTATTGAAGACCAATTGAATCAATATGGTGAGGCTTCAATTGCACAATTCAAGGGCTTAAAGAGCTTATACAATATTCAAAAGTAATAATAAAACAAAGGGGCTGTGAAAAAATAAATAGTCTCAAATAATAACAAAAACGGGGTTTCAA
>CAMELE010000063.1 GCA_945923475.1 uncultured Mollicutes bacterium | reverse complement strand
TCTAAAATTTTAAAAAAAATATATAACTAGAAAAATGCGGAAACACTCGAGAGTGTGGTTCTTTCTACGGTCAAAAGATATGGCACTCCAATGATAAGTACAAAAAGCTCGTTTATAGATGCAACGATAAATACAACAAAGACCATGCCAAATGTACAACACCTGCTCTTAACGAAGAAACAATCAAGAGAATGTCCCTTGATACCTATTCCAAGTTTATGGCGGATAGAACCCAAGTGGTGTCCAATTGCAATGAGATGATTTCCATCCTTTGCGATACTGAAGACATGGAAAAAGAAATAAAGGACTTTAAGAGTAGAGCCGATGATATCATTGTTTTGGTTGAAAACTTGATAGCCAAAAACTCTACCGAGGCAATGCCACAAGATGAGTTCCAAGCCAAGTATGATGAATATGACAAGGAGCATCAAAGCCTTCTGAACAAAATAGAAAAGAATGGAAGGCTCATAGAAGAAAAACAAGCCAAATACCTGAAAGCCTTTATTACGGAGCTTAAAAATCAGCCACTAGTTCTTGAAACTTGGGACAAGGATGTTTGGAGCTATTTGATTGACAAGGCAACTGTAAACTCCGATGGAACAATAACCTTTTTATTCAGGAATGGAAAAGAAAAAAATGTAAGATAGAAATAAAAACTGAAAATATTATCACCAACTAGTTGCAGGAATGTGACTAGTTATTTTTATTAGAGACTTTCGCGTTATCTTGAGAGAAATAGTTGACAAAAGGTGTATTTATTATTAAGATAATAATGTAATATTTTTAACATAGGAGGCTAGAATGGGACTATCGTATAACAAACTTTGGAAGCTACTTGTTGATAAAAAATAAGTAAAGCAAGTTTAAGAAAAGTAGCAGATATTTCACCAAATACCATGACAAAATTAAGAAGAGATAAGGTAGTAAGTCTAACAATTTTACTAAGAATTTGTGATGAATTAAATTGTAATCTAACTGAGATTGTGGATTATATTCCGAATAAAAAGTGTAGTTAATGGGAGAAAATATGAAAAATTAATTATTTTTATTAATTGGTTCAATAATAATTACAATTTTATCGTTTGGAGGAACCTTACTTTTTTCGTGCAATAATGTTGTATTTGGAATTTTTAGTGGTGTATTTGGCAGTTCATTATGTTTTTTATTACATCAATAATTGATTATTTTGTTTCAAGAAAAAGAGCTTTGTTAGATTATTTAGACTTTGTTATTCATTTTAGAAAAGATATTAGAAAAATTAAGCCATGCCCTATTGAACCTGAAAAAGCTTTAAATTGGATATTATCTTTGGATGGAAGTGAATTATTATACTATAATCGGAAGTATTATAATTGGCTTGGTTCTAATAATAAAAATATTAGGTCTATATATAATACCATTAATTTTTATGCCGAAGCAATCAGTAACTTTAATATGTCATGGGATAAAAGCAAAGAAACAAATGATGCTATAAAAGAATTGCAAACTTTTGACAAAGTGTTTTTCTATACGGATGGCGATATTATTAAGTCGTTTTTAGAACATCAAGATTTTATAAATTTTATAAATGGTCTAAATGATAAAGTCAATGATGATTATTCGCTGGAATTCAACAAAATTGCGTACTATGATGTAGATAAAGATATTATACTAGATGGTTGTACACCTTGGAGTTTTCCAAACTCAAAAATCAAAAATTGTTAGTTTAGGAGGAAAATTATTTTATGAAACGAATTAAGTATTTATTAGCAGCATTGTTAGTATTTGTTTCGTGCTTTAGCTTTGCTAGTTGTAGTAAAGAAGTAAGTTTTGACATTAATTTTGTTGTTGATAATCAAAGCTATGCTACTGTAAGCACATCTGGTGAAGAAGTCATACAAATGCCTGAAAATCCAGCAAAAGATAGTTATACGTTCGATGGCTGGTATTGGGATAATAACGTATGGAGTAAACCATTCACAGCAAATTCATTACTAGATGCTCCGCTTTCTAGCAATGTGAGTGTTTACGCTAAATGGACAGCAATTGAATATACAGCAACATTTAAAGCTGATGGCAATACTGTTGGAACAGCTACTTATACAATAGAAGACAATGCGATTAAGAACGTACCAAGTGTTCCAACCAAGGATGGATATGATGGAGCATGGGAAAGCTATGCTATTAAAGCAGGTGATATTACTGTCAATGCTGTTTATACCGCAAAGCAATATACAATTACATATTCAGGAACGAAAGGTGTAACTAATAGTAATAAGACTAGTTATACACCTGATACTGAAACTTTTAGTTTGTCTGATTTAAGCAAAGAGGGATATATATTTGACGGTTGGTATAATGGCACGACTAAAGTAACCAAGATTGAAAAGGGCTCTTATGGTAATTTAAATCTTGAAGCTAAATGGACAGCAATTGAATATACAGCAACATTTAAAGCTGATGGCAATACTGTTGGAACAGCTACTTATACAATAGAAGACAATGCGATTAAGAACGTACCAAGTGTTCCAACCAAGGATGGATATGATGGAGCATGGGAAAGCTATGCTATTAAAGCAGGTGATATTACTGTCAATGCTGTTTATACCGAAAAGCAATATACAATTGAGTATAACATGAACGGCGGTAACGGAACTATAAGTTCTCAAACAAAAAAATGCGGTAGCGAAGTTATACTTTCTAGCACAATACCAACATATGAAGGGCATACATTTATTGGTTGGAACAATATATACGAAAACAACATTTATCAAGCTGGAGATAGTTTTAATTTAGATTCTAATGTTACATTGTGGGCAATGTGGGAAGAAACTTGTGAACGTTGTGATGGAACTGGAGTCTATCGATGGACTTCTACCTGTGGCATGTGTAGTGGTAGCGGAAGAAGAAATAAATGCAACTCTTGTGGTAGTTATTCAATCAAAACGGTTATTATCAATGGGTATGGCGGAGTAAAACAATGCAACAGTTGCGGAAGCATATCAATTTCATTGTCTACTTGTTCTTGGTGTAGTGGAAAAGGCTCTGAATCTGGTTCAGAAGATTGTAGTTATTGTAACCACGTCGGGCACAATGGAGGAGATGCCCCTACTTCATCATCTGTTCTTGCGAGAAAAGTGACATTGAATTCAATTAGTGGATATGAATATTCGTTGGATGGTGTTAATTTCCAATCAAGCGCTGTTTTTGATAACTTAAAGCCAAATACTTCTTATACTTTTTATCAAAGGCAAGCCACTAACGGTAATATTCCGTTTGGATGCAAAAGCAAAGGTTTAACTGTTACTACTCCAAAAGACACGACTTATTATGTAACTTATGAATTAAATGGTGGAATAAACAGTCCTAGCAATCCAACTTCTTATAAAACAACAGGTTCATCAATATCTTTATCTAATCCTACAAAGGAACACTATGATTTCACTTGCTGGACATATAATGGATCAACTGTAACAAGTATCTTGCCATCTTGGGAAGCTGATGTTGTTCTGATTGCTAATTGGAAGCAACATGGGTATTCAATTACGTATGATTTAGATGGTGGAACAGGAACAAATCCAACATCTCACGGAATTGAAACTGGAGACATTGAATTGACTGCACCAACTAAAAATGGATACACATTCTTAGGATGGACTGGGTCGAACGGTTCTATTCCTGAATTAAACGTTGTTATCCCAGCTGGAAATACAACAGATCTTTCATATAAAGCTAATTGGTCACTTAATACTTACTCCATTGCATATAATTTGAATGGAGGGATAAATGATTCTTCTAATCCTGAATCATATACTGTTCTAGATAGTACGATTACTTTAAAAAATCCAACTAAGCTTCATTATGATTTCAAAGGATGGAATGATGGAAATTGTACAATTACTCAAATTTATACTTCAAATGCAAAAAATTATGATTTAACTGCAATTTGGACTCCTCATGAATATTCTATTTCATATGATTTAGATGGAGGAAGCGGAACCAATCCAACTATCCATAATATAGAATCTAACGATATCACTCTAACAGAGCCAACTAGAGATGGATATACATTTACTGGGTGGACCGGATCTAATGGCGAAAATCCTTCAACAGATTTAACTATCGTTTCTGGTAATACAGACGATCTTTCATATAAAGCTAATTGGTCAATCAACTCATATTCAATTACCTATGTTTTATACGGTGGAACCAACGCAACAAAAAATCCTTCTTCTTATACAATTGATGATACAATTACATTAAAGGACGCGACAAAAGATTATTATACATTTGATGGTTGGTATCAGGAATCAGAATTTATTAATAAAGTTGAAAACATTAATGGAATGTTTGGCAATTTAACTTTATATGCTAATTTTGTTCCATATAACTATTTAGGAATATTTGATAACGAAAGTTATGAACTTTCTAGCGAAATTACTTTGTGTTGGTGGGAGGGTAATGTAGAAACATTTAATATAAAAAAAGGCGATATAATTGACTTATATTCATTTACTACACCAAATAGAGAGGGGTACGTATTTGTTGGTTGGTACAAGGATTCAGGATTCGATAACCATGTTTTATCAAATGAGTCTATTTGTGGCAGTAGAACACTTTATGCAAAATGGGAAAAAATATCAGACACCAAAAACTCTTATACTGACTTATCAACAGGTATTAAATTTGAACGTTGTATTGGAATTGGTACTGCTACATATGATTCTGGACCTCAATATTTTAAGGTTCCTTATAATTTGAGTGGAAACTGTTCTGTATATGTATATAGTTGTTTGGGTAATGCGTCGTATGGTGCTGCTACTGCAATTATCGATGATCTTACATCAAGAACAAATGTATTAACTCAAAAAAATATGAATGGTTCAAAGACGTTTAAATTAACTCTTACTCCAGGTCATTTATACAAGGTATATAGTTCTCAAAGCTACTCATATTCCTCTTCAGCAAGCCAACATTGGTCTGAAGTTTGGATAACAATAAAAACTGTTGGATCGAATTCTCTAAAGTTGGTTGGTGGCAATGAAGCCGAACAGCAATATGAAAACGCTACTTTTAAACCAACTTGTGTAAGAGATGGATATGATTTCTTGGGATGGTATGATGAAAATAACGAGTTGATTCATGATTCATGGGATTATACTAGTGACAAAGAATTCCATACAGAATGGACAATTCATAATTATATGATAAATTATATATTAAATGGTGGCACAAACAATATAATTAATCAATCAACTTATAATTTGAATGATGAATTTACTCTTGCTAATCCAACTAGGATGGGATATACATTTGATGGTTGGTATCAGGATGAATTATTTAAAACTAGAATAGAAATAATACACGGAACAGATTATAAAGACTATACACTATATGCTAAATGGATAGCTAATAATTATGTGGCCACTTTAGATTATAAAGATGGTCAAAATTGTCCAACCGTAGATTTTTATAGTCAAGGTAATTTAATAAGAAGTGTTGATTTATATAAGAATTCAGTATTGTCTTATTATGTTCCTGATTCACCTAATGAAAATTTAAAATTTGCTGGATGGTATACTGATTCCTTGTATAAAAACTTATATTCTTTTAATGAAACAGTTAATTATAATCTAAAGTTATATGCTAAATGGATTGATATTACGGGCTATAAATATTATGATTTAGGTGATAGTTTTAATGTACAAATTAATGGAAATAAGTATGAGTATATTGCGTTTTCATCTTTAACTGAGCAAACTATAACAGTATCTTCTTTATCAGGATTGGATCTATATGGAACTATATATAATGATAATTGGGTTGAAATAATATCTAACGATGATATTTCTGATATTAATCTAGATTTTTCTATATCAGTTAATGTACAACCTGGAAAGGTTTACTATCTTGGATATAAAGCAAATCAAGTGTCAACTGTAGGAAGTTGTACCATCACATTAAATGGCAGCAATTCATGTAATGATTATATCACTGGCGATTATACCCAAGTAATAGAATCTATATTAGTTACATTTGATTCAAAATTTGAACTTCCAGTACCAAAAAAAGAAGGATGCGTATTTGAAGGTTGGTTTGATATCGATGGAAAACAAATTGATGAAAATTGTTGGAGTTACACTGATAATATAACAATTTATGCTCATTGGAAAGAAAAATTATAAGATATGAAATGGGGGTTATTTTATGTTAAAACCATTAGTTAGTAGTATAAATGTTGATGCTGTTTATATTAACGGCAAATATCAAGATGAGACAAAACAATTGATTTTAAACGAAGATGATATTAGTACTTATCAATTATCTATTCAACTTCATACAAAGGATAATAGGGAGATTAATATTTGTTTTCATTCTTCAAAAGATTTGTGCGATTTTATCAAAGCTTATGAGCTTGAAAAATGAGATAATTACTATTATGGTTTAGACAAAGGCTAAATTAATATTCTTGTTTAAAATAAAATAGAAAAGGAGTTAAGAAGAATGAGAAGAAAATTCCATTTTGACAAGACTGCTTTCCTTAAAGGCTTAATCGGCTGATTAATAGGTGCTGGAGTACAGTACCTATTAGCTGGCTGATGAGGTTTCTTAATAGGAGCGGTACTTAGTTTAGTAATCCCAGCGATTACGTCAAGTAAACGATAAGTTTCTTAGCCTCCTATATGGGGGCTACTTTTATAAAAAATGTGAATTTATAGGTGAAATTATGAATAAAAAAGCCGAACAAAAACTCTATAATTTGATTGATTTATCAAATGAAAAAATGCAGGAAGAGACAAAAATACGATTCCTTATGGTCGTATATCTAGTTTGCTTAGAGAATGTAAATTAGAAATAACAGAATATTCAAATGGCTATACAATGGCCGTAATAATGTTTTAATTGGTTATTCTTTTCAATTGAATGATAGAGATTCCTTTAATGCAGGCATAGAAAATTTATATGGTGCATTAAGTGAAACTATTTATGGTACTTAACAGCTACACTGCAAAACTCACAAAGAGATGGAAAATTTTCATATGTGGTTGATAATCCCAATATAGTTGCGTTATTTTATTTATTAAATTCATCTATTATTTTTATGAAAGAATTACTTATTGGTTTGAGCTTATAATTTTGATGCGTTTGTTATAGGGGTACGAAATCAAGCCGAAGGGTACGAACTTTTGGGCAAGGGGTACGAAATGTATCATTTAGGTTGCCCTTACACAATATTTAAAAACATAGTGATACGATAAAAAGTATCACTTTTTTTGTGAAAAAATCGGGGTTCAAGTCTCCACAAGTCACTATAATTTTCAATTTTTATATCAAAATTGTATTTTTTAATCTTTTAAAAAACAATAGGGATTGCATTATAAATGCCTGATTTTACTAAGGGGTTGCAAATTATTAGTCAAAAATAGAGGGTAGTTGCACTTGAAAAAGTAGAGGGTTGCAAAAATTTAGGTTTATTATTAGAGAGTGTTGCATTTTTTGCTTATTTGAAAATATGTCTAAAATAGTTGTATATTTAAAACAACTGACTTTAAACAATAGTAAAAATGATTAAAAGATGATATAAAATTAACATATTTAAGAAATGAGGCTTTTTTGCAATGAAATATAATGAAGCTATAAAAATAGTTAGATTAGTCTACTCATATGATTACTGCAGAAGAAGATGCTTTAAAACATTTTAATATATTGTCTAATGAGCAAACTGTTTAATATACGGTTTGCTTTTTTTAGTATGTCGGGCATGTTATATGTCTAGGGTGAAAGTCCCAAGAGAGGTATTTGTCGCCAACTCGATAGCAACTTGCAAAGCGCAAACCAGTAATGGAGCGTGAAAAGAAGCAATAGCGAAATCGTGGCCCTATGAACAAGAACTTAATATTAAGGCCCATTAGGTGGATGAGTTAACTAAACATAATAAAGTCCCAATGACAAACGTAAACCTAATCGGTAAATTAAGTGGGTAAACGAGGAAAGATATATAACTTATCCCGAGAGGTCCTATAGGCGATTTAGTAGTAACAACGAACTATAGGAAGTCAGCAGAGGTCATAGTAGGTATAGCCTAATACTGAAGGACCGAACAATTTATAAGACTACTAAAGTCTTGAAATCACTAGTAGATAATTAGAATAAATAAAGATGAGAGGTTAGGCGTATCCTAATTGGTAATCCAAAGAATGATTCTACTAGACAACGAAAAGAAAGGAAGTAGACAAGCTATGAGTGAAGATATTATAACTAAAATATTGGAGCGAGACAATTTGAATTTGGCATTTAAAAATGTTAAGGCAAACAAAGGTGCAAGTGGAATTGATGAATTATCTATTGAAGAAACAGAAAAATTTATCAAAGAACATAAAAATCAAATTGTATGGCAACTATATAATAGAAAATATCAACCTCAACCTGTGCGTAGGGTAGAAATACCAAAGGCAAATGGAGGAGTAAGAAAACTTGGAATACCAACAGTTTTGGATAGAGTTATCCAACAAGCAATGGTGCAAGTTTTATCCCCAATATTCGAACCATATTTTAGTGAACATAGTTATGGATTTAGACCTAATAGGTGTTGTCAAATGGCAATCATAAAAGCATTAGAATATTTTAATGATGGATATGAATGGATAGTTGATATAGACCTAGAGAAATTCTTTGATAATGTACCACACGATAGATTATTACGTATGGTAAGTGATGTAGTTAAAGATGGAAATGTGGTTTCGCTTGTAAACAAATTCTTAAAAGCTGGAGTGATGATACAAGGTAATTATGAAGATACTGAAATTGGTACACCACAAGGTGGACCACTATCACCATTATTATCAAATATTATGCTTAATAAGCTTGATAAAGAATTAGAAGCAAGAAACCTACATTTTACTAGATACGCAGATGACACAATTATATTAGTTAAAAGTGAAAAAGCAGCGAATAGAGTAATGGAATCAATAACACATTTCATTGAAAAGAAATTAGGGCTAAAAGTTAATATGACAAAAACTAAAATATGTAAGCCTAATGAATTAAAATATTTGGGATTCGGATTCTACAAAGATATTAAAAATAATACCTATAATAGCGTTCCTCATATTGATAGCAAGATGAAATTTCAAAGAAAACTAAAGAGCCTGACAAAACGTAGCGAAAGCATTTCTTTAGATACAAGATTTGAAAGATTAAATTGGTTAATTAGAGGATGGGTAAACTATTTTAAAATCTCTAAAATGTGTTAAAGGTATAATGAATATGTACAATTGGGAGTGAAGACAAAAACTTAGACTTTAATGAGAGGTTAAGTTATGTATGAT
>CAMELE010000062.1 GCA_945923475.1 uncultured Mollicutes bacterium | reverse complement strand
GGTCCGAAGGACATTGAAGTGAGAATCTTATGACTTAAGTCATGAGAGGTTCAAGAATGGGGAGTTGGAAAGAATGAATTTTAAAAAGGTATTATTTGGTTTAGCTAGTGTTACATCATTAGCAATAATGGCTGCGTGTAACAATGAAGATCAAGCAGCTGAAGCAGAAAAGCTTAGTATGGTTACCTTTGAGTCAGAAACTATGGTCTATAGTGGCCAAGAAGTTGTGTTAGAGGCAAAAAATATTCCAGATGGTTATCGTGCTGAATATACAAATAACAAGGGAACTGAAAAAGGGAAATATCAAGCAAATTGTAAGATATATAATAAAAAAAATAAAGTGGTTAAGGAATTAAACGCAATTCTTACTATTGATGTTGAGCCATCAAAGGAATTTGATGACTTCTGTGATGAATTTTTCTTGGAATATTTAGCTGATGATACATCTGCATGGAACGTGTTTACGATTGATTCATCTGCTTTTGGATATGTTGTACCAGATGATTATGTTCCTACATGGTATTACTATGAAGCGTATACAAAGGAAGATTGGAAGGAAATTAGTGAGTATTATAAGGAGTATAAGGATGAACTTTTAGCGTTTGATACAAAGACACTATCTTATGCTCAAGAATATTCTTATGATACAATGTATTCAATTTTGGATAGTGGCACTCGTTATTATAATGCAGAAGAAAAATATGATCCATTAATGGAAATTGATTATATTGATCAATTCGGTGGCTATGTTGCAGATTTCTGCGATACTGTTGAGAATTACAATTTCTATACTAAACAGGATATTACTAATCTAATTGCTTTAACAATATCTACATCTGAGGCATTCCCAACCTATGTGAACTTTGTTAAGGATAAATACGATGCAGGTTATGCATATTCAGAATATACTATTAATGAAATGTGCAGCTATCTAAATGATATTATAAATGATGGTGATGAATTTTATTTATATAATCTTATTGAAAACAAGATTAATTCCTCAGAGTTCCTAAAGGCAGATGAGAAAGCAAGCTTATACTCAGACTTTGCAACAGCATTGAGAAATAATTTCTATGAATCTGTAGTTATGCTTAATACAGAGCTATCAGCATTAGTTGGTACATATACAACTACAACAGAAGGATATTTTGCAAACTATGGTGATGATGCAAAGGCTCTATATAAGTATATGCTAGAAAAACGTTTAGGCTATAACGACATGAATGTTGAAGAATATATTAAAACCTTAGATAAATGGCTTAATGAAAGTAATGCAAAAATTAATGAGGTTGTTAGTACATATAGAAATTGGGCAAATACTCCGGCAAATTCAAAGGCTGCATCTGAATTCCTTAAATATGTTAATGGTAAAAGCTATTTAACAAGCCTTAGAACTCCTGATGATATGATTGCATATTTAAAGGAATTCGCAAAGACAATTGTTTATGAGCTAGATTCTAATCCAGAAATTGGATTTAAATATATGGATGATTCAGTTGCACAAAGAACTCAAACAGTTGCTTACTATAGAAAGTCTGCATTAGATAGTGATTTAAAAGAAAGCATTACATTAAATGGAAACTTGCTAAAGAAAGATTATGATGATATGCTACTTACAATTGCTCATGAAGGATATCCAGGCCATTTATATGAGTATGTACATTGTAAAGAATTAGGATTATCTAATCTTACGACTATAGCTACAAATACTGGTCATGGTGAGGGCTGGGCTATGTATGTTGAGATTTGCTTAATAGACTATATTAAATCAGCTCAAACAACCAATGCGGCAAAACTATATTGTGATTATCTAAAATATAATCAAATGTATGGATATTATTTAAATGCTCGTCTTGACGCTGCCATTAACTACGAATGTTGGTCATTAGATGAGGTCACTAAATATTTTGAACTTCATGATTTGAATGTTGAGGCTGCAGAAGGCTTCTATAAAAGATTAATTGAAATGCCAACAGTGTATGCATCATATGGCTATGGATTAGGTCTTGTTTATCATTTACATCAGGATGCTAAGGAAAAACTTGGAGAATCATATGATGAGAAGGAATTTAATAAGAACTTTATGTCTAGGGGTTGGTGTAGACTTGAAGCACTTGAAGAATTAACTGAAGAATATGTAAACGATGTTTTATTCATAAACAAGAAGAGTGAGTAATATAGAGAACATAGGTAAATTATATTCTATGAAATAGCAAATATTAAACTATAAAATCGATGTATTAATGACAATACATCGTTTTTTTATATGTGGGCCGTAATCTTAATATGGATTCATTATTCAAAGCTTGCTAATTTAGATGGTAATTTGAGAAGAAACGAAGTAATTATCCAAGATAATTAAATATACAAGATATGAAAAGAAAATACTAATTTTTAAAATGATCGACTTGTGATTGTTAAATTCAAAACATTATATTCATATTCAAATGTTTTTTTGTCTAAAATAAAGTTGAACTTTACTTTTGACAAAAACGAGGTGTTATCATGTATTCCATAAAATGAAATATTGAGAATATTTTAATACAAAGAAATTCAACTTATAAAGTAATATAATTAACAGGACCTAGACAAGTAGGGAAAACATTTGATGAAAAACTTTTAATTAAAAATATGATATGATATAATATACTTTGTAAATGAATTTGATTATACTAGGTGATTTTTATGGCTAAAATAGAAATTTCAACAATTAGGGAGCATGCATATAACTTGGTTGAACTTAATGAGGGATATATATTATATCAAAACAAGGACTATGAAGAACTTGAATTTGAAATAATTAAAATACCTACTTTATCTTTTATAGTATCTGCAGTATTTAAAGATAATAAAGTTACACTCCATTACTCAAATAAGGTGGATGGAGATTGTAGCTGTAATCTAAATGGACTTTGTCGTCATGAGGTATGCTTATTTTTCATTCTTAAGGATAAATTAAATGAGATTTTTAAGGATAAAAAGAGCGAAGAGGAATTTTTCATAAATGCTAGACAGGATGAGTTTATGCAAGAATTGATGGAAATTAATATTACTAGGAGTGTATATTTATACGATATTGTGCCTATTATTTCCATTGTTGGTAAAGATATTCATTTAGCATTTGAATTCAATTGCCAAAATTCGATAAAAAGAATTAATGATGTACCTACCTTTTTATCTCTAGTAGAAACCAAGCATTCACTTGAAATTAACAATAATAGATATCTTTTAGATTATAAATATGCAACACCTCAAACGCAAAAGTTTTTAGATTTATGCTTTTTAAATGTTCATGCTATGAGGCTTGAGTTAGAAGAAACAATTATAAATTCTGAATTTATGACATTTATTTATTCTATATATAAGGATTCAATATATTATTCATATAATTCATATATGAAAAAAATTGAATTTAAAGAGGAATTACCGCCAATAAAAATAATAGTTGATAATAAAAGATTATCATTAAATAACTTAAATTTTCAATTGATTAAAACACATTCAAAGGCCTTTGTATTTATGAGTGATTATTGTTATGTCATTGGTGGAGCTGATAAGTTATTTCAATCATTGCTATACAATTTACTAGATACTAAATCATTAGATTTAAATGATAATAATTTTGAAATATTCTTAAATAATATTTATCCATTATATTCTAAGCAAATTTCATATCTTGATTATCATCCATCAAAGGAAATTAAAATAGATACCTATTTTGATTATAAAAATAAGACGCTTTCTTTAAAATATGTTGGAGATTTTAAAGATGATATTTTCTATTTAAAAAAGAAAAATTATAAATTATTAATTAGGAATTTAGGCTTTACTAAAAGCAATAATTATACAATTTCTGATTTTGATTTAATATGTGATATTATTAATAATAGACTTGATATTTTTAAGGAATATGGAGATGTTTATTTATCAAAAAATATTAAAGATTTAAAATTTGTTAGGCTAAATTCGCAAAAGCTTAATTTAAAATTAACTGACTCTATAATATCATTGTCATTTGATGGAATGAGTTTTTCTCCAAAAGAGCTTAAGGACATATTAATATGCTACAAGAATAATAATCATTATGTAGAATTAAAGGATGGAGAAATATTATCAATAGACCATGAAACAGCCGAATTGTTTAATGATTTGGTGTCAGAGTTAGGTATTACTGATATTACTAACGAAGTTAAGCTACCTTTATATCAAGCATATTTTATATCAACTAGATATCGAGATTTAATTGAATCAAATAACTTACTTGATAATTTTTCTCATGAATTAATAAATTTTAAGAATAGCAATATGTACCCAACAAAGGAAATAAATGATATATTAAGAGATTATCAACGTGATGGATATAGATGGTTATATGTTCTTGCAAAATATAGCCTTGGAGGTATATTAGCAGATGATATGGGTCTTGGAAAAACACTAGAGATAATTAGCTTGATTGATTCGCTTCCAAGAGATGAGGCATATTTAATAGTCGCACCTACAAGCTTAATATTTAACTGGCAAATGGAATTCAAAAAATTTGCGCCATGGCTAGAGGTTGAGGTTATATATGGGGTATCTAGAAGCATTAATTTGATTAAGGATGCATATAATAAACATAAGATTTTAATTACATCATATGAAACTATCCGAATGGATATTGAAAAATATGATGGCTTAGAATTTAAAACCATGGTTATTGATGAAGCTCAATTTATTAAAAATCCAGAAGCCTTAAAAACCTTGGCAGTTAAAAGGATAAAAGCAAAATCTAAGTTTGCATTAACCGGTACACCAATTGAGAATTCTCTTTTAGATTTATGGTCTATATTTGACTATGCGTTACCAGGATATTTAAGAGGAAAACTAGATTTTATAAAGCAATATGAGAATTTTACTAATCCAGTTCTTTTAGCTGAACTTAATAAAAAGACTTCTCCGTTTGTTTTAAGAAGATTAAAGGGTGATGTTCTTGATCTAGAGGATAAGGTTGAAAATTATTCATTTAGCTTTATGAGTGATGAAGAAAGAAAGCTTTATGAAGCATATCTTTTAGAGGCTAGAAGTGAAATATCTTCAGGTGATTATAAGATTACACACGTATTATCTTTATTAACTAGATTAAGAGAATTAGCATGTGAACCAAGGCTATTTCTTGAGAACGTTAATGCTCCAAACTCAAAAATGGATTTATTAATGGAAATCATCGATGACAAGCAAGCCTCAGGTCATAAAATGCTTGTATTTAGTCAATTTACTTCAATATTCCCTTTTATGCAAAAACGATTAGATAATATGGGAATTAAGTATTTAACATTGACTGGTAAAACGAATCCAACTGAAAGAATTGAACTAGTAAATGAGTTTAATAACAATTCAGACATCAAGGTATTTTTGATTTCATTAAAGGCTGGTGGCACGGGCTTAAATTTAACAAGTGCAGATACTGTTATCCATTATGATCCATGGTGGAATATAGCTGCTATGAACCAAGCTACAGATAGAGCACATCGTTTGGGTCAAAAGAATATAGTTCATGTTATTAAGATGATTAATAAAAATACTATTGAAGAACGAATTGTCGAACTTCAAAATAAGAAGAAGTTCTTAAGCGATGAGGTTATAAATGATAATGATGTAATGATGAAATTATCAAAGGATGATATTAAGGAGTTGTTCAGATAATGAAATATTTAGTAATTTCAGATATTCATGGTAGCTTTAAATATTTATCATTGGCTATAAAAGCATTCAATGATTTTAAATGTGACAAAATTATTTGTTTAGGAGATATTTTATATCATGGACCTCGAAATGATTTGCCAGAGGAATATAATCCAAAGAAATGTATAGAGCTACTTAATCAGTATCAGGATATAATTGAAGCTGTTAATGGAAATTGTGATGCAGAGGTTGACCAAATGGTTTTAAACTTTAAAATTCAAAATAATCATTTTACTAATGTAAACAATACTAAAGTTTATTTATGTCATGGTCATCACTTAGATACTGTAGATGAAACCGCAAAAATTGTTTTATATGGTCATACTCATATAAGCTTAATTGAAATAAAAGATGGTATTCTATATTTAAATCCTGGTTCAATTTCAATACCTAAAGGTGATAAAATTAATTCGTTTTGTATTATAGATGATAATAATATGGCTACAATTTATGATTTTAATTATAATGTGAAGGATGCAATACAACTATGATTAAAGCTATAATCTTTGATTTAGATGGTACGATATTAGATTCGATTACAGGAATTCAAGATTCAATCAATGAAGGACTAAAAAAAATTAACGAGGTCTTAATAACTAAGGAAGAAGCGTTAATGTATATAGGTGATGGGCTTGACCAGCTAATTAAAAGAAGTATTGCCCATACAAGAGATGAAAAGATAATATCTTTAATAGATGATGATAGGTACCAAATTGTGGTTAATGAGTATTTAAAATATTATCAAGAATATCGAATTTCAAGAACAAAAGAATTTGCTGGAATAACAGATACACTATTGAAATTAAAAAAACAAGGTTATAAATTATTTGTTATTTCTAATAAGCTAGATAGTGATGTTAAGGCTATGATGGATTATTTTTTTAAAGGGATTTTTACAGAAGCTTTAGGTGAATCACCATTAGCAGGTACAAAACCTGGTACTAAAGGCATTGAATATATCGAAAATAAATATAATATTAGAAATGATGAAATATTATATGTTGGTGATTCTCACGTTGATATGGAATTTTCTAAGAATGCCAAGGTTAGGGTTGTAGCTTGTATGTATGGCTACGAAAGAATATATGATTTAAAGAAATATAATCCTGACTATATTATTAATAAGCCTAGTGATATTTTAAGTATTATAAAATAAAAAACTCCAAAATATTGGATTAAATCCAGTATTAAGGAGTTATTTTTTTATTTTTTAAATAATCTTAATTCTCCGTTTTGACAATCAAGAACATATTCAACTGTTGGTAATATATTAGATCTTATGATTTGTTCAGCAATATATGTTTCAATATATTTTTGAATAAATCTCTTAAGAGGCCTAGCACCATATGAAATATCAAACGCCTGACTCAAAACATATTGCTTAAGACTATCTGTGTAAGTTATATGAATATCCTGGGCAAGTAATCGTTGATCAAGCTCTCTTAGCATCTTATTTACAATCTTAGTTTGGACATCCTTTGCTAATGGATTAAATACGATTATTTCATCAATTCGGTTAAGGAATTCAGGCTTAAAGTATGATTTAATCAAATCGATTACACCTTTTTTATTATTTGGGTTTTCAATAAGCAATTCTGCACCAAGATTTGATGTCATAATAATGATGGTATTTTTAAAATCAACAACCTTACCCTGGCCATCGGTTAAACGACCATCATCAAGTATTTGAAGTAAGACATTAAATACATCTTTATGAGCCTTTTCTATTTCATCAAATAAGATGATAGAATAAGGGTTTCGTCTTACCGCTTCAGTTAATTGACCACCTTCATCATATCCAACGTATCCTGGAGGGGCTCCAATTAATCTTGCGACTGTATGAGGCTCTTGATATTCAGACATATCTATTCTTACAATGTGAGATTCGCTATCAAATAGCTCTGATGCTAGTGCCTTGGCTAATTCGGTTTTACCGACACCAGTAGGACCTAAGAAGATGAAAGAGCCGATTGGTCTATTTTCATCCTTGATTCCAGCTCTTTGACGAATAATAGAGTCTGATACAAGCTCGATGGCTTCATCTTGACCTATTACTCTTTGCTTAAGATTATCCTTAAGGCTTAAAACCTTTTCCCTATCACCCTTCATTAGCTTAGAAACTGGTATATTAGTCCATTTTGATACGACTAGAGCTATGTCCTCATCTGAAACAGTTTCAGTTAATAGCTTATTATCCTTGTTCTGGTTTTCAAAGTCTGAAATTGCTTTTTCTAAAGCAGGTATTTCTTGATACTGAAGCTTTGAAGCTATCTCGAAATTACCTTCGTTATAAGCCTTTTCAAGTTCAAAACGCTTTTTATCAAGGAGAGCTTTTTTCTCCTTAAGGCTTTGAATTTCTTTTTTCTCCTCTTGCCATTTTACTTTAAGCTCATTATCCTTTATATTAAGCTCATCTAATTCATCTTGAAGCTCCTTAGCATGCTTTAAAGAAGAAGCATCATTATCCTTTTTGATCGCCATTAATTCAATTTTGATTTGAGTTATACGTCTTTCGATGTTATCTAGCTCAACAGGCATAGAGTCAAGAGTTAATCGAGTAGAAGCACAGGCCTCATCAATTAAGTCGATTGCCTTATCTGGTAAGAAACGGTCAGTAATATATCTATTTGACATAACAGCGGCTGCGATAACTGCATTATCTTTGATATGGACACCATGGTGAACCTCAAATCTTTCCTTTAGTCCTCTCAAAATAGAAATTGTATCATCAACAGTTGGCTCTGAAACCATTACCTTTTGGAAACGTCTTTCAAGAGCTTGGTCCTTTTCAATATATTTATGATATTCGTTTAATGTTGTGGCACCAATACAATGTAATTCACCTCTGGCTAGCATTGGCTTTAAAATGTTACCTGCATCCATTGCACCATCAGTTTTACCTGCCCCAACAATAAGGTGTATTTCATCAATGAAAAGAATAATTTTTCCTTCAGATTCTTTAATCTTTTTTAGTACTGCCTTTAATCTTTGCTCAAATTCTCCTCGGTACATTGCTCCGGCTACTAAGGAAGCCATATCTAGCTCAAATATTGTTTTATCCTTAAGTGAATCAGGAATATCACCCGAAACAATACGCCTTGCTAAGCCTTCAATTATTGCTGTTTTACCTACACCAGGTTCACCGATTAGAACTGGGTTGTTTTTTGTTTTCCTTGAAAGAATTTTGATAATACGTCTTATTTCTTCATCACGACCAATTACAGGATCGATTTTACCTTGTCTAGCAAGCTCTACGACATCACGTCCATATTTCTCAAGAACGTTTTCTTCTTGATTTTGTTCGTTATTCATCATCATATTTATCATCCTTTCTGTAGTCATATTTCAACTACAACTTTATTATATCACTAAAATTGGCACTGTCAACATAAGAGTGCTAAAATGTTATAAAAAAATAAAAAAAACTTATTTTAAATAAATAAGGTAAGTCAAAAAAAGCTTAGTTACTATAAAACTAAGCCTTGAAAAAAATACGTCTATAAACTTGCCAACTATAAAAAAACGCTGGAAAATGGTAGAGTATCTATAAGTAGTATATTGGATTTATTCCCATTCGTCCATATTATATATATATATTATAAAATATTTCTTTTATTTAAGTCATATATAGTATAATACTAATTTAATAAAAAAAGTGGCTTAAAACCACATTTTTTTAAATAATATTGGAGGTCCGGAACAATGGTTAAAATTTTGTAGGTCGTTTTTTTATTTAATGCT
>CAMELE010000061.1 GCA_945923475.1 uncultured Mollicutes bacterium | reverse complement strand
CTGCGAATTAATAATGATAATTATTATCAGTTTCGTTGGGGGGATGGTATTTGATAGTGATAGTCATTATCAGTTGGAAATAAAAGTAGTAATGATAACTATTATCAATTAAAAAATAAAAACAATAATGATAATTATTATCAATTAGTAAAACCTTTCTAATGCTCTAAAATATCTAGTATTGAAAACTAGATAATAAAATAATAAAAACAAAATGAAAAAATATTGATAACAATTATCAATTAGAAAACAATAATAAAAATGATAATCATTATCAATTAAAGTAAAATAATATCAATAATGATAATCATTATCAGTTAAAACTAATAACGGTAATGATAGCCATTATCATTTAGGCACTTTATTTAATACCATATTTTGGTATAAAAATAATAATCATAATGAGAATCATTATCAACTGGAATTAAAAATAATAATGATAATCGTTATCATTTAGACGCTAACTAATAATGGTAATGAGAATCATTATCAATTAGGTAATTAGTAATGATAATCATTATCAATAGAAATAATAATCAATATTGATAATCATTATCAGTTAAATATAACTAGTAATGATAATCGTTATCAATTAGAGCATACTCGCACACGTATATATATAATAAGGATAGAAGTCATAAAACAACATGATTGAACGCTATTTGATGAACCGCTATATAGGATGGCACACGTCAGATGTGACACGTCTTAAATGTTTATTTCATGATGTTTTATACATACACAATTAAGAGCATAAACAATAGTAATATATCAACGCACAATAATATATATATTATCAAAACATATTATAGTTATGATATGTTTACGTTAATCAATAATTATCATCAATCATTTAATAAGGCATAAAAACAAAAAATCAATTTGTTATAACGTACAAAGAGGATTAAAATTTTAATTCGATATATTGTGATATAAGAGGGTTTATGAATAAGTTAGATATATAACAGCTATGAAGTGTAAAAGCTCTTAAACGCTCCAAAATCCCTATTATCCAAAATACTATATTATTTAGTATTTAAAACTAGATATAAATATAAAAAAAGCCTTATAAATAGGCTTCAGCGATTTCATTAAATAGCTCTATAATCGAATGATATTCAATACATTCATTAAATCCCTCAATAAATGTATAATACTTTTTATCTATAATTTTAATATCCATAATGTAACTATATTTTTCGGTGTCTGTTATTTTAAATTTAACATCACATCCACGCTCAATAGTATTTGAAATAATTTTAACTAAATCCTTTCTACTGTTTACTTTTAACATTATAATCAATCTCCTTTATTATTAAGATATTTATATTATATATGATAAATAGTAGAAAGTCAAATATTATTTTATATAAAAAATAAGAGCATTTAAATGCTCTTATCTATCCATCCACTGATAACGTGTATAATTTCCGCAATCAATAATCAATAATGTCATTGTATTTTTAAGAAACTCACATATTTTTATATTTTCTTTGTTGTCATTCCAACAAACACCAAACTTTTGAGTCATGAACATTTCAATAGTTTTATAACTTCCTAAAGTTAAATCTTCTTGAATTTGGAATAAATAATCTAATGGTAACATAATAATCAAACTCCTTTATATATCATCTATAATTATATTATATCATATACATATAAACAAAGTCAACAACTTAAAATAAAAAAGAAGAAGTTTTTTTATACTTCTTCTGTAATATCTAAAACTAGCATTCTTTTATATAAATCCTTTTCACCTTTTAAACAACTCATAACTTCTTGAATTTGGTATATTCTACCGTCACATTCTACATTTTCAGTATACCGCCATTCGGTTTTTATAAATCTATTTTCTATTTCAAGAACTGTTATTCCATTAGCAAATACATTTTTTAAAATAGAATTCTTTTGAATAATGTTATTAATTTCATCACAAGTCATTTTTTTTACATCTAATAAAACTTTAATCATAAATAATCATTCTCCTTTTGCTGTATATTTATATTATATCAAATTATATTATATATGTCAAATACTTTTATTATCTTACTTTTAAAAATTCACTATCATTTATTACAGCTTTAATTACATACGGTCTTATATCATCTTTTGATATAAATGCTATTAAATCATTAGCATTTTCAAATTCTTTTGTAATTTCTTCAAATCCAAACCCTAACCATGTAATGGAATTCATTATAAACATTCTCCTTATTTTAGTTTTCAAATTTAATTTTTTTATTATAATTTCTCTCATAAATCTGTTTAGTACCGCCTATATATTCATACTTTTTATTTATCGTATTATAATAAGCATTAATCAAATAGACTTTATTTTTTGGATATGCTTTTTTAAAATCATCCATCGTTAAAAGTTCGCCATTAGGTGTTTTATAACCCTTTTCAATTAATTTATTTTGAATTGTATTAAGTTCATTTTGATTAGTAATTTTATAAAATTTATTCATATATAAAAACTCCTTTTCTTCTTTTCTCTATGTTTATATTATATCATATGATATAATATATGTCAAACATTTTTTATTTTTTTATCGTCCAAATATTAAAGATACAACACGTTCCAACACTGAAAGGTTAAACATCAAAAGCCTTCCTTCTTCTTACTACTATTATAGTATATCATATAATTTATATAAAGTTATGTTCATTTTATGTTCTTTTAAGTTAAATTTTTCACAAGTACAATAAAAAAATTAAGAGCTTTTAAAGCTCTTAATTGATTCTATAGGCATATAAGTCATTCTCCAGTTCCATTTCAACACCATCATATGAAGCCATAACACCACGTCCGTCTACTTCTTTAATCCATTCGATGACTTCTTCCCAATCAATCAAGTCATTTTCAATAATAATTCTATTGTATTCATCAATGCCAAAAACAGACTTGAACCATTCTTCGCTATCTTCTTCACATAATAAGTCAATTAATTCTTCTTCATTCTCGCAACCGTAACGACTTAATTCATCATCTAAATCACCGCTATATTTTAAATCGTCCACATATGATACAGCGTCTTCATATTGAATATCATTAAACGTTTCAGAATAAGAAAAAGTAAAATTATCTAAAATATAATCTTTTGCCCAATCGCTGAAAGCGTCCAATCCTAAATCGTCAATTAATGATAATTGATATTCTCTATAATATTCGTCCGCTTCTTCATCAGTTAAAATAATATATTCCATATTGTCAACAAATACCGTTTTATTATCATCATGTTTTAATGTTTCAATTGTTGCCGTTTCTTCTGTTTCTCCTAGGTAATTTAATAAAGCGTTGATTTTGATATTTTCCATTGTAAATTTCCACCTTTCAAATTTTCATTAATTTTGTTTATTTGTTTTTTTATTTTGTTTATTTGATATTGTTAATCAACAATATCAAATAAACTTTGAGGTAATACGCAGATTTTATTATTATCATTTCTTACAGTGTATTCTTTTGTTCTTTTATGCTCTTTGATAACTTTGTATTGTTTACCTTCTGTTATAATTTTTTTATTTGTTCTCATACTCACATAATCAACATTAGCTCTAATCCACATTTTTTTTATATCTCCTTTTTAATCAATCTTTGTAGTTCCTTACCACTCTTTTATTATATCATATTATATTATATATTTCAAGTGTTTTTTAAAACTTTTTTTTATTTTTTTAAAAATTTAACTTCTTTATTAGCTGTAATATAAGGAATATAACCACTATCAGCAAAACAACGTGCTTCTCTAATGTTATCATATCCCAAAATAAAAACATCTTGCATATAATCATTTTTTCCAGCAAAGGCATAATTTACCTTTTTACCGTTATAGGTGAACCCGTCACCGTTCATAATTTCCCTTCCTATTTTTTTAGCATTTTCTAACCATGTCATAATATTCATTCTCCTTTTATTTATCTTATATTTATATTATATCATATTTAAAATCAAAATCAATAACTTTCTTTAATTTGTTATTGAAATATAAGTCATTAGACCGCCTAATAAACAAATAGCGAAAAATAAAAATGTTAATAATAGCCAACGATATTCAAAGACTTTATATAATACAATAGCAATTAAGCATAAAATTTCTTGAATTAAATAAGTAATAACTTCAACTAATTTGATTAATAACATAATAATTTCACTCCTTATCTATCAACAATATTATTATATCAAATTATGTTATATAAATCAATAACTATTTTTAATTATCTTGTATATTGATGGAAACTTTTAAAAATTTCCATCAATATACCAATTATTATAGGTATTTTTATTTTTAAATTGTACATAATATCTTTTTTTATCATATCGTGGTTTATTTGCTGTTATATTAACATATTTCATTTCACTTCTATTTTTAGCGTTTTTATAAACCACATCCGCTTCATTGTAATTATCACATTCAAACACTAATTTATTTATTTTTCCTTCAGCACATCCCCAATTACTCATAAAAGTGTCAGTCATTGTTACATAATATTTTTTCATTATAATCATTCTCCTTTATTATCTTATTTTGTTTACAATATTATTATATCAAATTATATTATATATGTCAAACATTTTTTTAACATTCGTGAAAATAATCAAAATTTTCTTCAACTAATAAATTAAGTTTGTCATATTCTAAATGCTCATAGGCATACAACAAAACGTCCTTTAATTCTTCTTCATTCTCCTTTAATTGAAGCCATGTCGATGTTTCAGCTTCTAACCAACCATAGAAAACCATATAATCTAAAACTTCTTTAATTAGTTTTTGCATAAATAATCAATCTCCTTTTATTTATTTTATATTTATATTATATCATATATCAGAATAAAGTCAACAATTTTATTTACTCAATACAACCAACAAACATATCTTTATATAAGATAACGTCTACTTTATAATCTTTATCTCTTGAAACTTTAAACCCTAATTCTTTTATAACCTCTTTTAACGCTCCTTTATATCCTCGCTTAACTTTGTAAATATCATTACCTCGTCCACCTAAAGACACCCAATATCTATCCGTTTTTACCATAATGCCATCATTAATTAAATTTTTAAATAATTCTTCAAACATTTTCATACCTCCATATACAATAAAATTCCAATTTTTATTCTAACTCATTAATAATATTTTCAAGAATTTTATTAATTTCTTTTTGTGAATTTTTTGTGTATGTAGTCGGATGGATAGTATAACCACCAATAGAGCTATAGTCTTTTTTAAATAATGCAATTTCAAAGAAGTTTTTTTCCATAGGGTTTGAAACTTCAAATTTCAAACCGTTAATGTAAAATGTTATTTCTTCTAAATTTGAATAGACTAATTTTGAAGTATATTCAATATTATTTCTTTCTAAAAACTTTTTAATGTTTGTCATTTTTTTCATTATAATCATTCTCCTTTTCACTTATAACTACAATATTATTATATCATATAATAATATCTAAATCAATAATTTTTTACCATTTAATAATTAATTTTTTCATGACTTTTATATCATATTCATGATAAATACTTTTAATCTCATTTAAAAGCTCTTTATATTCGCTTTCTTTTGCTAGTTTAGTATCATGAATAATTAAAGGGTCACATTCGCCATGCTGTCCAATTTTCATATAAGATTCAATGGTATATCTTTTCTTGTTTGTAAATTGTGGAAATAATGCAATAATTTCACCGTCATTAAATTTTCTAAATACTACTCTTAAAGCTTCTTTTTTCATATATAAACAACTCCTTTTTATTCTCTTTGATAATTTAATTATATCATATTATATATTTTTTAACAACAATTATATTTTAAATTGTTGTTAAAAATTTAATCAAACTTTTCAAACTATCGTATGTTTCAAGATAGAAAAGTTTTTTCTTAAAACCGCCATATACATCCATTTTTATATCATCACGAAAAATAATATTATATGTGTAAATGTCGCCATATCCACAATGTAGATTGAAAATAATTTTACTATCATCTTCAACAACAATAGAACTCTTTTCATCGCTCCAATTTGTTAAAGCGTCTACAATGTTTAAAATTTTGTCATTTCGTGTTTTTGGTCTTTTAATTGCCATTTTAATACTCATAATAACAACTCTCCTTTAATATCTCTTTAGTATTTTAAACGTTCCAACACTGATAGATTAAACTTCATAGTGTCTATCATCACTAACAACTATATCATATCATATAATATAATAATAGTCAAATACTTTTTTTTATTTTTCTAATGTTCCAATATCAAACGGTTAAACATCAAAGTGCCGTTTATCACTTACAATATTATTGTATCATATAATATATTAAAGTCAACAATTATTAAAAAAATTTTTTTCACTGTTTAACTATGCTTCTATTATAATAAGGATAGAAAAAAATGTCAAGTAAAAAAACATAAAAAAATGAAATTCGTGCAAATAAGGGATATGTATATTTTTTAATATGGAGTAATATAATCATTGTAAGGCAACCAAATAGCCTAAAAAAAGTTCTTTGAAAATAGAATAATGTTATTGATGAACAATATCAATAGTAAATAATAATAATTACTGTTTTTAAAAAATAGTACCATTAATAAATGATAATTATTATCAATTGTATTAACAGCATAAAAAATCAAAACAGTAATAATTACTATTATTATAACAATCTATTGATAATCATTATCAATCATATTAACAGCGAACAACAGCATAAATTACTAATATTATAATGAGTAATTGATAATCATTATCAATATTTTAAATGATAATGAAAGTAATAACTATTATCATTATTAATAGCGTAATTTTGACATTGATAATCAATATCAATTTAAAACTAGTAATAGTTATCATTTCTACAGCCTAATTGATAATCATTATCAAATAGATTTTACTTCGACATTAAAGATTTGAAATTGAAAATCGAATTTGATTTGGCTGGCTGACTCACTCGGCTCGGCTGTGGTCAGCTCGGCTCGGCTCGGTGGTGACGGTGACGGTGGCGGTGGCAATTTGGTCAGCGGTCAATAGCACGTCACATTCAACGCTTTTGCAATGATTAGAATTACAAATTATAATGTTATGATTTCGTGTAATTCATAATCATATTGATGATTATTTCATAATGTATATATATAGCATACGCAGATTACGAAGCGTAATCATTCAACAACTAGCATTGTAATTTTAATTTACAATCAAATCTAAAGTAATCTATATTATCCTAATACTGATTTAAAGACAATGATGGTTGTTTTTATTTCATCATATATCAATGTGAATATGAAGCAAAAAACAGTGATTTATAGCTCAATATCAAATCATATTAACATTACAAAACAATAATTAAACAGCTACATATCAATAAAATGAGATGATAATTTATAGTAAAAAATCAATGTGCAATACTAATTGATATAACGCTTTTTAGTTTTATCATTAATGGCTCATATATAATCCCTATCCAAAAAAAACTGTTTCCTTATAGAAATAAAATTTCGTTTTCTGTGGTAAAAAGGGGGATTGAAAAATTTTGGATATAGGGGGGATTTGAAGCGTGAATATCTCCAAATAGTAGGGGGGATTGAAAATACAGCTAATAACAGTGGTCTAGTATTTTAACAATGTTTTGAAGATTTAGAATTGAAAATGAAAATTGATTTAAACGAGTCGGTCATTGGTCGGCACTGTTCGGCTCGGCTCGGATAGCTGTCGGCTGTTGCTCAAATGGTCGGCTGATGAATAGGAGCTGTGGTGGTGTATGGTGACTTCGAACATCTGTTGCCGTATACTTGTTACAAACCGCACTTCTTCTCAAACTCTTGTCCGTATTCAGTTTTTATTTTCAACTCTAAATCTTTTTTATTTATTATCTTTTATAATTTCAAAACAAGCTCACCTAAATCATCTTGTTAATTTTAGATTCCACACCGATAAACACTTCATGATTCGTTGAAGGTCAGCTATTATAATGTTTTAATCTGAAACTATTTAATACTTCTCATAAAAAAAGAGATACGATAAATGTATCTCTTTTTTATTTTATTTTTATATAATTTTATGTATAAATTAGTTTAAAGTTACCAATAATATAATAGTAATTCCAATTAAACTTACGAATAATTTCAAGCTAATTCTTTCAGAATTATTTTCCGAATTACTCTCTCCAAAAAAACTTTAAATTCTTTTGATTAGAAAGTTCCCATTCTTGAAAAATTTTTCTCCTATGAAAAACAAAATTCGATTTCTGTGGAAAGAGGGGGGATTGTTTTTTTGTGATACAAGGGGATTTAAAGATTGATTAATTTCAACATAGAGGGGGATAAGAAAAGAACTATCTTTCGATAGTTCCTTTAACAGATTCAACAGTTCTCCTCTATCAGTTCATCAACCTTACATTTCATTTCCTTCAACATACTAACCAACATTTCACTTTTCTCTCTATATTCTTTATATTTGAACAAGAAATACAAAGCAAAACCGAACATTACAACATAACAAAACATAATAAATACCATCTGTACAAGGCTAAATGATACCATATTTATCACTTCTATTCTCTATATCCATCATAAATTTCAATTATTTCACTATCAAAGTCAATAATCAATTCAGATGTATTTTCCTCACAGCATTTAGCTAGTTTTCTAAGGTCTGAAAGGTCGTTAATCTCAATCAATATATCATCTCTACCATCATGGTAAACAAAAACACCTCTTTCTTCGTCAAAATACTTCTCTTCTTTTTCTTTAAATATTTCCAAATTGAAGTTGTCTTTGATTTGAGGGTATTGTTTAAGAAATAAATTTGAATTGATGTAGCAAGTATTGATTAATAAGAATTTCATGATTATCACGCTCCTATTCTAAAGTTTTCATAACAATATTATCAGAGTCAATTACTTTGACAATTCTATAACTATCACCAAAACCATTCATTAATTCATTTATGGCTTGTTCTGGTGTATCTGCTTCAAAGTCAAGGAAATGCAATGCTTTAAGACGTAAAACACCATATCTATTTGAAGTAGGACAATATACAATTTGATAATATCCCATATCAGTCCTATCTTTGTATTGAATAAGTACCACATCACCTTTTTTATAATCTCTTTTTATTGCATTGTCGAAATCAATTTTCACTTCTATCTCTCCTTTGTTTAAGTTTAATTATATTATATAACATAATCAACAACATATCAATGAATAAAACTTATCTTTTATCCGTATTTAATGATGAATACAATCCAATAAATGCACAATATAGTGATAATTAAACATTCTATCGGATAATCATTCATCATTTCCACTAAATAATTCATACTTATAGCACCATCCAATTAACCGAAAATAAAACATTATAATCCATTCTTCTCTTTACAAGAACTATTTTTATTTGGATATACCGTATAAATCATAATAATAAAAAACTTTTTCTCTTATATAATTTAAAGTTTTTTTATACATCATATCATCAATTAAATATTGTGTTTTTACAAAACAATATTTTTCAATGACATTCA
>CAMELE010000060.1 GCA_945923475.1 uncultured Mollicutes bacterium | reverse complement strand
ATTATGGGCGATTAGCTCAGTTGGTTAGAGCACCTGCCTTACAAGCAGGGGGTCACAGGTTCGAGTCCTGTATCGCCCACCATGTTTGTGCCGAAATAGCTCAATTGGTAGAGCAACTGACTTGTAATCAGTAGGTTACGGGTTCAATTCCTGTTTTCGGCACCATTTTTATGGAGAGATAGCGAAGTGGTCAAACGCGGCAGACTGTAAATCTGTTCTTTCGGGTTCCATGGTTCAAATCCATGTCTCTCCACCACTTTTGTAGTTGCCTCGTAGCCAAGCGGTAAGGCACCACACTTTGACTGTGGCACTCGCTAGTTCGAGTCTAGCCGAGGCAGCCAATATATGTGTTTCGTTAGCTCAGTCGGTAGAGCATTTGACTTTTAATCAAAGGGTCTGGAGTTCGAATCTCCAACGAGACACCATTTAGAAGTTTAGCAAATCCTTGTAATATAAGGGTTTGCTTTTATTTTTATATTTTTTTGTAAATTATAAAATTGGCATAAAATCGTGCAAAAACATGTGCGTAGCATACAGGTAGCATACAAGTAGCATACATATTTATATTCTAGAAATAGGAGATAAATTATGAATAACTATTGTATAAACCTTAAAAAAAGAAAAAATAAACCATATTGCAAATTAAAAAATAAAGAAATACCATTTTCCTACTGTCAGGAATGTGATAATAAGGAATATAAAAAGTCCGGTTATAAGTGGAAAAGTCCAACCTTAACCGGACAATCAAATAACAGTCAAATAAGCAAAAACATGCAATTTCAAGAGAAAACACCTCCTAAAAAGGTAAAAATACGCAGAAAATCAAATAAATTAGCAAACTTGGAGGAAAAAAGATATAGTGTATTTAGCAATAATACAGAAAATTGCTATTTATGTAATAGCACATATAAACTAACTTGGCATGAAATATATGCAGGAAAGAATAGACAGAATTCCGCTAAATATGGTTTATGTTTAAGGATATGTTTGGATTGCCACTCTAGGGAACAAGAAAATAGTCAATTTAACAATTATTGGCATAAACAAGGCCAATTGTATTGGGAGGAAAACATTGGCTCTAGAGAAGAATTTATTAAGGTGTTCAGGAGGAATTATTTAAAGTAAAAGAAGAGATTTTACTCTTCTTTTGTTTCTACTTTAGTCCATCCTTCTGGGGCCTCTCCTTCTTTTGTCCCTGGAAAGCCAACAAATGGTAGTGGGCCTTTTATAATCTTTTCACCCATTTTATCACCTCCATTCTTTAGTTACTTATCCTAACATAAATTAGTTGTGAAGTAAATAAAAAAACTATAGATTAACAACTCTGCTGATATCTATAGCTTTTCTTTTGGGCATGCTTTCGGTTTGAAACCATGCTCTTTTATTTTTGGTATTATATTTAATTATTAAAAAAGTATCTTTTCTTCTTGTTAATTTATAAATAATGTCTTGATCAATTATTCTTTTTTCAACCATATTATCCCTCATTTGGTTGTGTATTATAGCATAAAAGTACTAAAAAGGCAAATTATGGCATAAAAAAAGAAGTAGGTCTCTAGCCTACCTCATTTAATATAATCTTACATTGCCCCAATTTATAGTTCCATTTTGGAAATTTAAATTAACTTGTCTCTGTACTTCTTCATAATTAGATCCTAATGAATTTCTTCTATCTTCGCCATTACCAAAGTCTCCACGAATGGTCTTTCTAACTAAATCTAAAATATCGACACTTTGTTCTGGTGCAGGTGCTAATATTTCATTGACTCTTGCTTGTACTTCTGCATATCTATCACCTAGAGCAGATTTTCTATCTTCACCATTACCATACTTGCCTTCAATTACTTCTCTGGCTAGTTCTTCAGTTGTTTTTTCTTCAGTTAATCCTAAACCATTAATTTTGTTAACTTCATCTGCAATATACTGCATTTTGTTTCTTAAGTAATCACCAGGACAAGTAGTATCTGCAAACATGCTATGCCAAGTTAAGTTTTTACCAGGTACTAATGTTCCTAGTTCTCTTCTCTTAGCAATATCTGCTACTAATTTGATAAGTGCATTTAAAGTTGTATCGTTAATATACCATGAATTATCATTATCTGATGTTTCAATAGTTATAGACTTGCAGTTGCTATCCCAATTTGAATTAGTCCAAGCAGTATCTTCTTCATCAACATAATTGGCAATACTTCCATCGTATCCAACACCATAATGGCTAGAACCATATCTACCTTTTGTTTGAAATATTCTTCCACATTGTTCTGAAGTCAATCTTCCAGCCATATGATGTATTGTGATTGCCTCAATATTTCTACCACTTCTACCTTTAGTATAGTTGCCTTCATCTGCTGGTACTACTAATTGTACTAAACTTGATTTACTCATTAATAGTCACCTCTTTTTTAAACTCTTCTCTTTTTACTAACTTATTTTCCCATTTTTTATATGCATCAAGGTAAATCTCATCTTTTTCACCATTATAAGTTAGTTCATAATACATACCATCAGCAGCATTAGTGCTTAATAAAGCCTTTGAGTTTTTCAAAGCCTTACACATCCAAACAACATATACATCTTTGATACTGATCTTTTTATTATCAGTTATTTCTGCTTTATTGTTAAAATAGTCAATAACAATATTTTTGCATATAACTTCAAATTCATAACTATCCTTCATCTACTTCATCTCCTTTACCATTACTTAATTCTAGTTCCATTTCTTCAGTTAATACTAATTCTTCACTATTCATTAATATCACTACCTTTCTTATCACTCTTAGCAAAGTAAAAAGTCATAATCATCATTACCATTGGTACAAATTGCTCTGATGTCACTTTATCAGTAAACCATCCAACTACCAATGCAACAATCATTATTATTGTCATTATGCTCTTTAGATCAATTAATTTCGCTATTTTTTTAACTATTTCATTTTTCATTACAATTTACCTTCTTTCTTTAATTTTTCCCATTTATCATGAACATAACTATTACCACCATGTTGGCAGTAATAGTCATATAATTCATAACTTCTCATTTTTTGTTCAGTTGATATTGTTTTTTTATCAGCTAATTCCATCAAATTAATCAAATCTGTTTTTATACTCGATAAATTATTCTTTGATGTTTCTTCTTTTAACTTTTTTATTTCCACTTTTATTGGCTCTAGCTGACTATTTATTACTTTAGATAGGCCTTTTATGGTTCCTTTTTTTAAATAGACTACAGAGCCAATTAAAGCCACGGCAAAGGCTAGCTCTTTCGCTATTTGTCCTAATGTGATATTTTCCATTATTCAACCTCTCCTATTTCTTCTTCTATATATATTTTGTCTAACTCATTATCATCAAAATTATCTGCTAAAAAGATAATTGATGCATAATAAGGAGTATCACCAATATCATTTATATTTCTAATATGTTTACCTTCATCTGCAATTAATATTTTTTTATTTCCATACTTTCTTATTTCCATTAATTACACCTCCTAACTAACTGTCCATCCTTTATTAGTTGCAATAGCAATTTCTTCTGCTGTTAGTTTTGTTAAGTTTTTACTAGTTAATACTAGCTCTTGAGCATTACAACCTTTAGATTTTATATCGTATAAATTGTTTATTACATTAATTAAACTGTCATGTGTTAAACTCGGACTCCAACGTAAGTCCAATCTATAAGAGCCATAACCTGTGCTTTGAGTAGTTAAATACGCTTTCCCTAAGTCTTTAAATCCTCCAAAGTTTGCTAGTTTCGGAGTGCTAACAAATACCTGTACCATGTAAGTAGCTTTTGAAGCATCTAACAATGGTACATCAGTTAAGTTAGTACAATTATAGAATGTGTTAGCAAAGCTAGTTACATTACTCGTATCTATCTGTGGTATTTCAGTTAAAGAATGACAATCAGAAAACGTATACTGCATTTGTTTTGCTTTAGATGTATCAATCAAAGGTATTGATGTTAAACTACTACATCCTTTAAACATATTGTTGAAACTTGTGCAATTAGATGTATTCAACAAAGGTATAGTTTTTAATTTGGTACAGTTTTGAAACATATAGTCCATTGCAAGTGCATTAGATGTATCAAGTAAAGGTATTGTTTCTAAACTTGCACAATAACTAAACATATATGACATATATTTTATACGTGATGTATCTAATTGTGGTATTGATGTTAAATTTTTACAGCCTGTAAACGTATAACTTGCACTATTACCAGAAAAAGTGAGGTTATCTGGTATTTTTAAAATAGCGGCAGAAATACCCGAATATCCACCATTGCTTGAGGTTCCACTCTGTAAAACATTATCAATATAATCATTCAAATTAACGCCACTTGTTATAACTTCTACTTCACTATAGCCATCTAAATTATCATCTGCAGCTTTATATGTTCCGTTTTCTGTTATTGTTTTACTAGCAACTACAGGTGTATATGGATTAACTATTACTTTCGATAAACCAGTGAATCCAGAATCAGGTATTACTTCTTGCACCTCTTTACTAGGTGTGACTTCTTTTTCTTGCGTAATTGGATCAATATATATAACCGCATTATTAAGTGAGCCATTCAATGATTGTTTAACATTTAGATTACCACTAAGCTTTTGCTTTTCTTCAATCATAAATCAGCACCTTCAGGATAAAGGATTAGTCTTTTAGCACCATCTGAGTCATAACCAATAATTGTTTCTTCGCCATTTAATTCAATTTCATACCAATATTCAATTGGTTTATTTGCCATTTCTCCAATCTTCATATTTTGACTAGATATATCTATATCAACATTATTAGAACCTACCGTAGGTGTAAATTCTTTTTGCAAAACTGGTGGCTTATCTAGTTCTTTCTTTCGATATACAGAAAACTTAATCTTATCTCCATCTTTAAAAGTATATTTATCAGCACCGTTATCGATAGAAAATTCTATTAACAACCTATCCCCCCTGTTAATGCGTATTTCTTTATCTATAATTTTCATTATTATCTCATCCTTTCTATGATACTCTTTTAAACATATATACAGCAATGTATGGTGGTAAGTTGTTATGAGCTTTTCCACCACCTGCAGATATATTACCATAACCTGTTTTTATTATGTTTCCTTGGAACTTATACGCTTCAGTTCCTGATGAAGAATCTTCTTTCCAACCACCCTGAAAATCATGCGTATGCTCAGGCATTTCTTCAAGCGTTAATTTATGTGTCTTTTCACCGCCAGTTTTTCCACTAGTTTTGAAATCTGTATCTGAGGAATCCACACCGACTAAGAATTTCCCCTTTATTTGTTCCCACGTTCCGGCAAAAAAAACAGATGGATTAGTATCTTTTAAACTAATGTATATTGCCCCTACAGGGAATATATCTGCTTTTTCGAAACTCAATTCTCTTATCCATGCACCCTTGCTGTGATGTTTTTCTGTTGGAACACTACTTACGAATACTTTGCTATAATCATCAGATTCACCTATCTTGTCAGTGGCCATCAGTTCAAAGTCATAATTTTTGGAATAGTCAAATGTACCTGATATGGCAATATTGTTAATCTTAAATGTATTGCCACTATATGTTGTTGCTACAGTTGTCCAACTTCCCCATGTAGTTGAAGTTTTTAATTTATATCTCGCTTTAAAAGTAATTGTATTTGTGGTAGTTCCAATTTTGGCATTAAAAAAATTACCTGTTAGGTAAATTTTGCAATCTGTAGAGGTTCCTGAACTTCTTTTTATTGATACATCGGTTTTATTAATTGATACTGGAATGTAATTAATAAAATTACATATAAGAGGGAATTCATTTGATTCATTTCCTCTTGAATCGATACAGGTAATTATGAATTTTGTTTTTAATGTATTGCTTTCTGTATAATAAGTTTGAATATCATTTAAATTCACAATATTACTTGTTGATAATCCACTATCTTGTGTGCCATTTTTTACTCTATAGCCAGTAATTGTAGCACCAGTAGGAGCAGTTGCAGTAATTGTAAATTTATTTTGTGATGCATGTCTTAGTACACTTGTAGTTAAGGCCGATATTTTTGCATTTAATTCAGCTCTCACAGCACTACTAATCTTAGGTTTATCAGTTATATACAGTTTGAAGGTAGTTTCTTTAGATCCTATCAAAGTAGTTCCTTTATATGTTTTACAAGTAATCTTTACTTCAATTCCACCTTTTGCATAAGAACCACTATTTGGATAGGCATTTTTTATTTGATTAATTAACGTAGAACTCATTACCCATGGATAATTTGATAGACTTGTTTTTTCTACAATAGTACCTGTCAATGCCCCAATAGTATAAGTTAATGTACTAGTAAATGAATCTGATTTCTTGCCGATTACAATAGGAATATTTTGACCTAAATCAATGTTAGAAACTGCTATATCACTCGCCCTAGGAATAGTAGTCAGTTCCACTTCTCCAGAAGCAGTCGAACTACTAGGGGTAAAATAATTACTAGACAAACTAGCGCTGGCTGATATTTTTTTACTACCATCAGCATTATGATTAACTGTTTTACTCCAAGATGCCACAGGATACCATTCTCCACCATTTATGTAAGTTGGATAAGGTACTTCTCCACTTAAATCATGAGAAGAACCATCTATGGTTATATTTCCAGTATAATTACCACCGAAATAACTTCGTGAGCTAGTTCTTCCTAAATACATTGTAACTGTTACAGGAGAGTTGTTATTTTCTATATCATAATTTCCCTCTGTAACTTCTAATTTAAATGTCCATTGGCTATTGTTAGTACTTCCATTTATTGTTGCCATATGTAATCACTCTCCTATCCAATACCATGCTTGACATTCACCAAATGTCTCATCAGATATTTTTTCTTTTTGAATTATACCTTGTTCTTTTATAGTGCCTAATATTTCTAACAATTTGAATAAAGCGCCTGCTCTATCTACTTTCATCAGCAAATTAGTTAAATCATCTCGTAATTTACCATCACTAACATATAATCCTTTATTATTTAACAATGACACTATGTCTTCATCAGATTTTGACAGTTTCAAACCATCAATATCAATTGTTACCAGAGTATTAACAAACTTTTCTACACCATTAGTGTTTATGTATTCTATTACACTCGCTTGCCACTCAGATTTAGTTTGAGTAATTCTAGTGCTAAATTCTTCAGTTATTGTTTGCTTTTGATCTTCTAATTTTCTATCTAATTCAGTGTTATTTGTATAATTGTTATTTAGATCCTTATTGGTATCATTAATTTGATTTTGTAAATTATCTAATTCTTCATCAACTACTATTGCAGTATCTTGCCAACTGTAATCATCAAAATTAGTACTAGCGGTCTCGTTAAAATCAGAATAACTTCCTATATATCTTCCAACATCGTTGCCATTATTTGAAGTAAATGTAGTTCTGTCATTCGAGTATTTGATATGTAGATATGAATTTTTACCATTTGTACCGTTTGTTCCATCTTTTCCTGATGTACCATCTGCACCTTTTATTAGTGACCATTTATAGCTACTATAAATTGTAGGAGCAGTAGAACTAGTAGTACTTGCTATCCCCATGTACTTTGAACTACTTGATGGCGATTCTGTCATTGGATTTCCGGTTGAATTAATACTATATCTAATATGAACATAATAGCTTGTACCATCTTTCCCATTTACACCGTTAGTACCATCCTTGCCATTTGCTCCGGTATCGCCCTTTTCGCCTTGAGAACCAGGTTCCCCTTTAGCACCAGTGCTACCTTTTAAAGCCAATGTCACGATTATTTTCTTACTATCAGCATAAGCAGTACTATCTTTCGTATAAGAAAAATCTATAACGAACTCATTACTTAAACTAGTAATAGCAGTACTTGTTAGAACCGATAATGTTATCTTGTTGTTAGATAGTCCAAAAGTAATACCAGCATTTTCACTCTGAGAGCTAATTGTCGATTCTACTTCAGCGCCTTCAAATTTAGTCTTATATCCTATTGAATAGTCCTTATTTTCAAGTGGTTTCAACTCACTATCAACTGGTATTGTTATATTGTATATATCTAATTCAGTTTGATATTTTGGTACTGAATTTTCGATTGTAGTAATCCTTGTACCGACTGATGAAATCGAACTAGATATTTCATCTACTGTTTGTTCTGTTTGACTTTGTTTTGTTTCAAGTATTCCAATAGTTTCACCTTGTTTATTGACCAACTTGGTTGTATTAGTCATTGTAGTTTCCAATTTATCAACATTTTCTTTTATTTCAGTAACCGTTCCACTTAGTATAGTGAGATTTTCTCCTACTTGATTTGCTTTTGTATCATCAGTGTATTTTAAATCATTTATAAAATCTTTTTCTGCATAAGTTTCACCATCTTGCTTTGATATTTGGCAAATCCATATTTCATTATCTTTAATCCACATATCACCATTGTCGTATGGTGGAATTGGTTGAACAACAAACACTCTTCTTTTACTATCGGCAGTATCTTTAGCTGTATTAGCTATTGCTAAAGTTTTTGTTACATCTGTATCAGTAATTTTTGTCCAATCATAAACTTCATTATCAAGTGAAAATCTATAAGCATAACCGGTTTCTTTATCATAATAAAGATCGCCTAAATGATTATTTCTTTCTGCATCAGTTGTCCAATTTTTAGCGGGTTCATTATTATTGGTAGGAACTCCAGAATAAAACCAGGTAGTGATGTTTCCATCTACCTGGTCTTGAAGTTCTTTTAAATTTTTCACTGTGGTAATAACGAAATTATTTAATTCGTTTTCAACTTTATTAAGCCCCTTTTTTTGCAACTCATAATTTTCTTTTAACTTGAAAATATCTTTGAGATTATATTTTCTTTCCAAATCTTCTGGTGTTCGTAATTTATTAATATCCCTTTTTGTTATCACTTTGAATACACCTTACCATTTCTTACTTTAAATCCTAATTGTTCTAAAATTTCTTGCTTTTCTGACATAGATAATTTTTGTGAATTAATATAATTAATTATTTGATTGTTATAGTCATTATAAGAAGAATAATTCATTTTTATAAGCATTGCTTTTTGTGGAATAGTTAAATTTAAAGAATTAACATATTTAATAATTGCTGCCTTTCTTTGAGATGTATTTGTATAGTTGTCTTTTATTTCATCAAGATTTTTTTTGTATGATAAATAATTATTGTATGTAGTTATTTGAGTTATAACTTTATATTTACTAGGATTAGTATATGAATAGTCTATTTCTTTTTTATTAAGGTAATAATTTGCCACTTTTCCACCATCATTCACATAACTATTTATTTTGTTATACTCATTACTCATTTCAATATCCAACGCTTCTTCTCTTGCTTTGTTGTAAGAATAGTTTATTATTTTATTTATCACTTCAGTTTTTTCCGTATCATTCATTTCTTTATATGAATTATCTTTTAACAATAACTGTACGTTGTCCTCTATTATCTTGCCAGATATCTTTTGATATTCAGCTCTCTCTTTAGATGTCATGGTTATTTTTTCACCATTTTTATTTATATAATATGGTGCAACTCTAGGCATTATTGTTTGATCACCTGTTTCCTTGTACAGCCTATATATTTCCTCAGCAGATTCACTTATATTTTCTGTACTAACAT
>CAMELE010000059.1 GCA_945923475.1 uncultured Mollicutes bacterium | reverse complement strand
TAGTTATTTAATTATTTTTAAACTTTGGACTGTCTACTTGACAAACCCCAGTTCACTTATGAAGCGATTTTTTTGTTTTTGAACACATTATTTGACCATTCATGAATAATGGTTATTTATGCTAATTTTTAATTAGTTTTCCATCTACCTTTACAGTAATTGAATTAGACAAAGAAACTCTCATGTAATATTCATGATTATTATCTTTATATGTCAATTCAACAGGAGTAAAAGAAAGTAATGTATTATGTTCATCTACAAGATTCCCATTAATTATAAGTAAATGCTTTTCCCATCCTGCATAACAAATTATCTCAGTATCATTAAAATCATATTTTTTATATGAAATACTAAAAGAAAAGATAAAAACAATAAGGAAAACAATTTCTGGTAAATATAGGTAAATCAAATAATAGTTTCCCTTCATAAAACCAACCACTCCAACTGTAATAGTAATCACATTAATTAATCCCCAAATAAGAATACTTAACCATTTAAATCTTGCAAATTTTTCTATTGTCATTTTAATCATCACCATTTCTATTAGTACAATTATAACATTTTTTAAGCATATAATAAACATCAATAATATAATATAGGAGCTTTAAGCCCCCATTTGTTTCATTTTTTTAAATTCTAAATATTCTTGATATTCTTTTAAAGAATCAAATCCTAATTTATTCATTTCTTCTTTAATTCTTTTAAATTCTTCAACATCATTATCACATGATGTATTTTCTTTTGGTTCGTATATGGTTCCTATTTTAATATTTGTTTTACCACTAAAAATATCTTCTATCTTATTAGCTGCATCATTATCGCTTGCTTCAAGTGAATAAGCATAGATATTTTGCTTTCCACCACTCATAATTTCTTCACCATTTTTTAATATTTTAACATTTTCAAAAGTTTCAACCTCTTTTTTATTTAATTCCAAAATGAACCACCAATATCCCATATCAGCACTGTCTCCATATTGCTTGGTTTTAACATATACATTCAGTACTTTATCATTAATTCTATAAGATTCAATCTCGCTTTTATTTCCACCACTTGATTCAACTATTTTAAAAACTAAAAGAGATTTTGTTTCGAAAAATTTATCATCATATTTTTCGGGAATATTATTTTCTAATAACGTTATTAAATCAATATGATTGTTTATTATTTCAAATTGACCATCTATATCATCTTCTTCAAAATGTGTTCTAATATATGTAGCGTTTATACTATTACTACCAGTTGGATTAGAACACCCAACAACCCCAACGAGGCTAAAGAAAATCACACCCAATATTAAAAATAATTTAATTGTTTTGTTTTTAAACATATGATTAATACCTCCTTATTACATTGTATGAAATATAAACAAAAAACTCCCTCTAGTATTACCTAAAGAGAGTAGTATCATTATTTAACCATTTACGCCATTTAGGAACATTGAATCTACTTCTTCATCAAAGTGGTATACATTATAATATTTTAGAATATACTGTTAATCTACTTGTTATTTTGCTTTATTCCCCATTCCAATCTGTTATCAAATTTATATTTTGATTTACTAGGATTACCTTCACAAATCTCATTATATAGCGTATTTAGATCATATACAGCAGACCATATTGTATCAAAATGAAGTTCCTTTTCAAATTGACATACAAATCCGTATTTTCCTGAAATAAGTTCCTTGCATGTATCAAAATCAATAGAATCCTTATTCTTCAAATAATTATCGATTGTATTATATCTGTCATTTGTATGATACCAATTAGCTTCTTTGTTATTATATTTAATCATATTGTTAGATATAAAATGATTTGTAGCAATTACATAATCATCACTATATCTAACACATATATCTTCGCTTGTACATTCAACAACTGCCATTTTTCCATTTCTATCTGCTATCACTAAATTATGAGTTGAGGAAATAGGAAGTGTTTTAATTAAATCTATCGCTTCTTCTGTCGTTTTACATTCTTCTAATACTTTCCTTACAATAAAGCCTCCATTAATTCCTGGCTTTATCTTCTTTGATAGAAGAAATGTTAAAGCTATACTTAATCCGTGCTCATTTATTCCATCTTCTACTAAAATCATTGCGGTTGAATGCGCTAAAAATGTGTTTTTACCTTCCACTCTATATAGAACACTTTCACATGTTTTTTTATATTCTGGAAACATATCCATATTCCTTGCAAAAAACACTTTATTCTCACTTTTAACTGCGAAAACTGTACAGCCATGTTCTTCTTCATTGCAATAAATGTTGAATAACCAATAAGCTAAATCCTCATATTTTTGATGTAAGCCTTCTGCTAATCCTTTCACTTCCATCATTATTTCTCCCATATATTTTTCATATATAGGTAAACATTTTTGTCCAAATGCTTTTTGTGAGTCAGATAATTTAATTACCGACGATAAATCTTCACCTGTTTTAAATAATAACTCTCCATAATGTTTTCCCATGTCATAATGATTACCTTTTAATCTTGGATGGTACATATATTTCATCTCCCTCATATATCTAATTCGTGCTAAGATTATATAAAAATGGGAAGATGTTGTCAACAACTTTTTCAATATAAAAATGTCACATGCTTACATATTATTTACTTTCTTATCTCCTTATATTGCTTTGCAGCATATAATAATTTATCAGCCTCATTATCAATCTTTTCTTCTATTACTGCCTCAAGTAAATAATTTAAGATTAATCCCACATTCTTTCCACTATAACCTAGCTTCATAATATCATAGCCATTGACCTTTAAATCAGATAGCTTAAGACATAAATTATCAGCCTTAATTTCATTTATAAGGCTCTTAGCTATATTAATATCAATAAGTTCATATTGAGTATGGTCTAATTTATCAGCATTCATAAGCTCAAGTAGCATATAAAATAGCTCTTCATCCTGATTTGGGGTATGCGCAAAATTCTTTCTAACACTCTTCTTTGTTAAATTAATTGTCGCATCATGATTTCTAATCAAATACTCTAGCTTTTCTATTTCATCATTAGAATATCTTAATCTCTTAAGAATATTCACTGCAATTAGTGAGCTTTCCTCTGCATGACCATAGAAATGACCAACACCATTATCATCTATAGTAAAGAATTTAGGCTTAGCCAAATCATGAAGTAATGCAGCCGTTCTAGTTAATACAATAGCACTTGTCGAAGTATTATTATTTGTATCTACATTTGTATATACATTTCTACATACATTTGTAATGTGTTCATATAAAGTGTTGGCATGATATGGGTTCTTTTGATCAAAGCCATATGTAACCTTTAATTCTGGAATTATTGTAAAGATAATATCATAATATTCATCCAATATTTTCTTCACATTTTTACCAGCAAGTATTCCATCTAATTCACTTTTAATTCTTTCAGTTGAAACCATAGCTAGTAATCCCTTATTCATATGAATAGCATTTGAAGTTTCTCTATCAATTTCAAATCCTAGCTTTGATGAAAATCTAAGAGCTCTTAAAATTCTAAGAGGATCTTCTTTGATTCTATCATTAGGATTTCCTGGGGCTTTGATTATTTTATTAACTAAATCCTCATATCCACCATTAACATCAACAAGCTCCGTACCATATGCAAGTGCATTAATTGTTAAATCTCTATGAAGCAAATCATTCTCAATTGTATTTTCTTCATCTTCATTATGCTTATAGGCTGTGATTTCAACATTATCACCTTCAATATGAAGTGTTATAGTATTATGCTTCTCGCCATTATTGTTGATGATATTATAGTCAGCAAATATCTTCTTTAGGTTTTCAGAATCACAATTTGTAGTTAAATCATAATCTTTAACCTCAAGTCCTAACAATGTGTCTCTAACACAACCACCAACAAGATAGCATTCATATTCACTTTTTAATAATCTTTCTTGTATAGCCTTTATGTAATCAGGCACATTCATTATTACTTTCATTTTCTTGCCTCTCTATAAAGCTTAAGTACTAGTTCATTGAACTTATCTGTATCAACATAGTCATTCAATGTAGTTTCTTTCTTAAGTTTATCACATTTTTCTTTCAAATTATTTAATAATAAGTAAAATTCATCAGTTACATAACCATCAGCTTTTCTATATTTACCATTTTTGATATCCATAAGTAGCTCATGCTCTTTTTCTCTATATGTATGAACAGTTTTAAACTCAAGGATTTCATTACACATGAAATACAATCTTATTAGATGCATCATGTGCTTATTTAAATGCAAATCATCCTTCTTTTTATTTCTTTGACCAACAGTATCATTATATGTTCTAATAACATTTGTCATTTCATCAATCATACTTCTTAATCTAGTAAGTGGATAATGCTCAAGCTTAAAATCAACCAGAACCTCTTCATCACTTCCATTATACCATGAACCAACATAGGTTCTGATTGCATCCTCTGGTAGCTTAAATTTTGTTTCAAATGATTTAGCTGCATTCTCAACGCTTCTATTGATATGCTCAAGCTTATCGTGTTCAGATAATGTATCTCGCGCCATAGCATTTTCTAATCTATTTAGCTGTGCGTTTGCATAACCACCAAATGAATAAGCAGCACGCTTTGTTAGGAATAAATCTCTATTATCAAGTAATAGCTTACCAAGTGGTGACACATATAAATAATGCTCAGGTTTAGAATATAGCATTTCGATAATATTTGGATTACATTCCTTTACTAGCTTTAAAAACTTTTTTAATGTATAGATAACTGTATCTGTCTTTGCATCAATATACTGCTCAAAATCAGTTAAACCTAATGTATCTGTCTCACGCTCTAATACTACACCACGAATATCTAAATCTGATGTTTCAACATTTGTACCATAGGCATGACTACCTGCAACTGTTAAAAATAGGATATTATCCTTCAATAATGGATCATTTTTTAAAAAATCATATTTTTTTGATTCTAACACTTCATTATAATTCATTTTTTTCACCACCTTATACATAGATTTTTAATATTTGTTCTAAAAGACTTTCGTCAAATTCCTCATACAATTTATATACATTATCATAAATAATTAGACTTGCATCTTTATAATAATCTATTTCCATCATAAATTTACTAATGCTGTAATATGATTCCGGATATGGACTTTCCATTAAATCCTTTTTTTCTTGTTCACGTACATCCACTACACCAAAGGGATATAGTTCTCTTGAGTCTAAATGATAAATCTTTTTTAATCCTAATTTCTTGGCAATATCATTTATAATTGGTAACCACTTTTGGACATTATCACTATAAATATCACCAAATAATATAGGCGCATCCAAATCTATATCTAATATATTAAAATAAAAATTCTTCCAATCTAATTGCTCAATTATGTTTTCTTCATCTATCATATCTTCTAAATCCCAAACATAATCAATTTTAAGATATTTATCCACGATATCACCACCTAAAATAATGAGTAGCACCTTATAACCGTACTTCTAGTGCCTAAAAAGTTTTCTTCTAATAAGTTAATATATAATAGAGCAATCTACGCAATGCGGATAACAAGATCAAACCTAAACAATAACATAAAACGTATTATCCTAAACATAAATCTACTTAAAACTAAGTCAAGCTTATCTAAATCAGGAATAGCTTATTAGAACGGGACAAAATTAGCAGTCAATCATATTTGTTAGATTAACTCTATCAATTGCAATTTGAAGCTGAGATATTAGTCTTTGAACTTCTTCAAGCTCCTTCTTTACCTTATCAACATTAAATAGAACCTCAACGTATTCTACCTTGGTATTATAAGCGGATGAAACTCTAGTAAGTTGCTTACAATTAGATAAATTAGAAATTAAATCTTTCTTCTTATTTAACTGAGCTAAGTAAACTAAGCACTCCCCGATAGTCATATTGAATTCAGGAACAATTGTTGTAGCATTAGAATAGGCTAATAGTGCCTTATATCTTCTAACCTCTGCATCAATTGCATCCACGTTCTTTCTTACTTCATTATAATCATAATTTGATGGCAATTTTTTCTCACCTTCAAGATAAGTTATTTTGCAGCTTTCTCTTTCTAAAGAAAGAATATCTTCCTTTTTTTCTTCTAGCATTTTAATTTCTTTCATTAATTCTGTGTTACACTTTTTCATTATATTTTACCTTCCTATTCTGCCGCTTTAAAATTATAAACGGGCTTAATTATTTCAATAACATCAACTGTATCCTTGATATTATTTAAAATTGATTCCATTGGCTTATATACAAATGGGGATTCATCTAATGTAGTTTCATCAGCAGTTGTTGTATAAATGCCTACCATTGACTTTTTAAAATCATCAACAGTTATCATCTTAAAAGCTTGTCCTCTAGACATAATTCTTCCCGCACCATGTGGGGCAGAAAAATTATACTCAGAGTTTGATTTTCCCTTTGCGATAATGCATCCATCTCTCATATTCATTGGGATAAGTACTATTTCATCCTCATATGCTGAAATGGATCCCTTTCTTAGAATCTTATCCTTCATATTTATATAATTATGAATTGTCTCAAATTTGAAGAGCTTATCAAATTCTAAGCCTAGGAAACCTGTGATTCTTTTAGCTATTTCAAATCTATTCTCTGTAGCAAACTTTTGACATATATCCATATCATACATATAATCATTAAAATCATTACCCTCAAGATAGCAAAGCTCCTTTGGCATAGACAATTGTATATACATTTGTGATATTCTTTGTATCTCTGTTTGAATTTCCTTTTGTCTTCCTGCTTGTTTATATTCAGCAATAACTTTTCGAATTGCTTCCTTCTTATTAAAAAGCTTATTCTCATGATATAAAATTGCCTTATCTTGATATATTTCAGCAACCTGCTTACCAAGATTTCTAGAGCCTGTATGTATTACCAAATAATATTCATTATCAGAGTTCTTATCTATTTCAATAAAATGATTACCTCCACCTAGTGAACCTAATGATTTCTTTAAATAAGTTATTTTTTTCAAATCATTAAAGCATTTCAAATTCTCAAGCATGACATTTGATGGAGTAATTTCTTCATTTACTGTCATACCTGCAGGAATATTATTATGTATAAAATTATCTATAGATTCAAAATCAACTTTTATTTTTCCAAGCTTTACACATAGCATTCCACAACCAATATCAACGCCAACTAGATTAGGAACAATTTTATCCTTTATTTCAACTGTTGTTCCAATGACACAGCCTGCACCAGCATGACAATCAGCCATGATGCGGACTTTAATATCCTTCATGAAATCTTGGTCTACTAAAGTTTTGATTTGTTCTTTAGTTTTATCATCTAAGATATCTGCATAAACTATTGCATTTGTTTGCTTTCCATAAATTGTCATCATGACTAACACCACCTTACAACTTCATTATAATGCCACACAAATACATTGTATATTTTCAATAAAATTATTTTTTTGTGGTATTCATTTTATTGATATAAAGCCATTTTTTGCTATTATATTTATCAAAATTTGTGGTATAATATATCACAAGGAAGTGATATCATGTTAAAAATAAAGGTTAATTTCGATAAAAAAAGCTATCAAACACTTATTAGTGATATGAAATTATTTAAAATTACTAAGGCTGATGGTTCTCCTAACAAAAATAAGTTCATGAATTTATTGTTTCAAAACTATTATTCTGATTATATAAAAGAAACTGAATCTATAATTTCGAATACAATGAAGCTAATGAAAAAATATAATATGGATAATCCAGGTTTTGCAAGTGAGCTAGCTATGGAGCTTTACGATTATAAGCATCAATCTATAAATACGTATTATAATGAATCACTAACCTTCTATTTATCAGAAGAAAATGAATTTATATTTAACACCTTAAATTCTTCTTTAGCTCATTTAGGTGCATCTGCTTACTTCAGAAAGCTTATATATAGATATTTAGAATATCCTCAATATAAACGTGAGGAAATTATTTATAAGCACATACTTGATCCAATCTATAAGGCAATTGAAAACAGGGAAATTATCAAGCTAAAGCTAGAAAAAACAGAAATGGTTATCAAGCCTTTTAAAATTGGAACATCTAAAGAGGAAATATATTCTTATCTTCTCGGATTATCAAGTGGAAGTCCTATTTCTATCCACATATTAAAAATTAAGGTGGCTGTCGGAATGAAAAATACATTCAGCTTTACTCCTGAAGAAGAAAAAAACCTAAACGATGTATATCGCCTAGGTATCCAATTCCCATTTAAAAATATTTGTAAAGCAGAGATTGAACTAAATGATGCAGGTATTAAATTATATGAATCAAAATATTTAAATAGACCCGATGTAGTAAAAATCGAAGGAAATCATTATTTTTTTGAATGTTCGTTTGACCAATTACACTTATACTTTCTATCATTTGGAAGCAAGGCAAGAATTATCAGTCCTGAATATTTAGGAAAAGCCATATATAAGAACTATAAGGGCTATATAGACAAATTTGAAGAAAATCATTCATTAAATTAGATATACCACCAATGGATATATAAGGTGTAGTTATTATCCTATATTTGATTCTTTATGCATTACTAATTATTGAATTACTTATTACAAAATTGAAACCGGACAAAGCCAACAATTTCTATTAATTGGTTGAAGTTTAGGTGTCATACATATAACTAAACCAGTTGCAATATTTTTTGAATATTTATTTAAAACATTAAAATTTTTATCAGGATTATTTGGACTAATAGCCTTTTTAATTTCAATTGGATATAAAATATCCCCTTCAATATAAATTAAATCAATTTCTTTTTGATCTTTATCACGATAATAATATAAGCTCATTTTTGGATCTAATCCATGATTAGTAAAATTTTTGATTATTTCACTGACAACGAATGATTCAAAAATAGCTCCAGATAGTGCTCCAACCTCAAGAGTTTCAGGATTGGGATATTTTGCTAAATAAGAACATAATCCTGTGTCCATAAAATATAATTTAGGAGACTTAATGATTCTATTTGAAACATTAGTTGAAAATGGTTGAAGTAAATAAATAATTCCAGAAGATTCCAAAATGCTAATCCAATTTTTAATTGTTTTAGAATCAACTCCTATTTCTTTGGCGATTGTTGAATAATTTAATTCTTGAGCTGTTCTAACTGCAATGTATTGCATAAAATTATAAAATTCAATTGTTTTGCCAACATTTGATAGTTGTTTAATATCTCTTTCAAGATATGTATTGATATATGATGAAAAATAACTATTTCTATCTATACTACCCGTTACAACGCTTGGCATTCCACCATCATATATTCTTTTAAAAATTTCTTTAGAATTGTAGATAGGAAAATCTAATTTCTTCTTTAGTGCTTCAATTTTTGGAGTGAACACTAAGTCCTGACAATTATTTATTTCAGAGTTTGATAAAGAATATAAATTTAAAACGCCCACTCTTCCTGCAAGAGATTCACTAACATCTTTCATTAATTTAAATTGTTGAGAACCAGTTAACCAAAATAAAGACTTTGATGCCTTATTATCTTTTAAATTCTTAAATCTTTCATCATCTACAATCATTTTAATGTAAGGTAATAACTCCGGAGCATATTGAATTTCATCAATTAACAACGGATAAGAATACTGTTCTAAAAAATATTTTGGATCAGATAAAGCTAAATTTCTAGCATCCAAATCATCCAATGTTACATAACTCATACCTTCTTCTTTTATCATTTGCAACATTGTTGATTTACCTACTTGCCTAGCTCCTGAAACTACAATTACAGGGAATTCTTTAGACATCTTCATAATTGTATTTTCAATAGTTCTTTTAATATACATGAAATCACGACCTTTTTGTATTACAATTCCATTTTAGTCGAAAAATTCTATACTGTCAATAAAATGAAAGCGATTTGCTGAATATTATGTATATAAAGCAACAATAGTTTAAGTTATATAACAATTTAATAGAGTAGAGGAAAGAAAATAATTCTTTGCCCCTCTCATTGCACCGTACG
>CAMELE010000058.1 GCA_945923475.1 uncultured Mollicutes bacterium | reverse complement strand
TTAACGGCTTGGGGTTTGCTACACTTGGTGGTAAATACCCGTGACTGGACTTTCACCAGTAAGATTAGTGCCATGCCCGGCACACTAATAAAAAGCCGATTACCTACTTAATTAAGTATGTAGTCGGCTTTTGTAGCATAACAACTGTAAAACTCAGGTTATACCACTTATAATTGTCATCAAATAAATGCAGTAAATATGCATAACGAAAATTTAGATTGTGTAAATCTTATAAGATATCCAATGATAACAAATGAATCTTTCAACAAGCAAAATTAAAGTGCCTGATTAAATTTCAGACACTTTTTTAACACTGTTATTTTGCTCTTTAATGATTTCTTCTTTAATTATTTTATAATAGTTATACTCATAAAAACCATCTAAATTTATAGGTTTGCCCTTATCAATGCTATCTAAAGCATTTATCATCATTATTAAATATTTTACATCTTCTGAATTTCTTTCTTTTGGAATTTTTAAAAGATCATCAATTTTCCCCTTATTACCTAGTTTTCTTTCCGCAAGTATGATCAGCATAATAGCTTGTTCGAATAAAATTGCTTTATCTAAGGTGATACGGCAATAAAAATCATCTATTACTTCGTAAAAACCAAGCATATAGTTTGAAAATAAATAATGATTCATAATATACTCTAATTGTTTATTTATTTCTTTACTGTAAATATGATGAATGATTTGATTTGTAATTTCTAGACTTAATTTGTACATTTTTTGAATATTATATGCTAAGGCTATATTCGACATAAGTGCGAATATTCTTTCTGTATTGTAATCTTCTTTTAAAATGCTTAATGCTGTCGTCCTCTAAATGTATAATCCATCCATGATACTTGTGGATAATTCAAGACACATATTTTCAGCGATTGTAACTAAAACTAATACCTTTTACTTCGAATTATGTCCGCGGCATCAATTCGAGATTTAATTTTATATCCAACAAATTGATACTTTAGTACCAAATGTTCAATCATCTGACCCGGGGAATCAAAACATAACTGAGTACGTTTTATATAATTAACTACATCTTTAGTAAAAATGTATAAAGGTGGAACCGCATTTGAAGATATATATTCTTGCGGTTTCTCTCTAAAATGTTTTACTTCATTATGATTTAAAACTGCAACTCCAGTTGCTTTAAGTTTGCTTAATTCATTTTCTTTATAATAAACTAAACATGATTTTTTATTATGCTCAAAAAATCTTTTAACTTTTTTATAATTAATTTTCAAAATATTGTCACTACCTAACACGATAACTTCTTTATCAATTTTATATCTATCAAGAACTAATTTTAAATCTTTTGTAGCCCCTAATCTTTCCCTATTATTAATTGTTCCATCATGTACAACAACTACATTGTTATTTTTTTTAATTGCGCATTTAATTTGATAATAAAACTTCATATTAGTTATTATAAAAATCTTTTCTACAGGAATATCTTCTAATCCTTCTATCAAATATTCTAATATATATCTGTTCTTGTATTTAATCATACATTTTGGAGTATTGACGGTATAAGGATATAACCTTGTGCCATATCCCGCAGCTAATATAATACCAATCATAATTCAACCCCATTTTCTATTGAAACAAAACATGTTTTAAACTTATCTTTCATACTAGGATATTTTTGCAAATATTTTGTTGATATGTTCTTAACAATCACATCTTTTTTATTCCTCTCAATTATAGCTATAAGACTACCATTAATTCCAGCACCCAAAAAACGGCTTCCAATTACTCCATCTATACTAATCATTACATGATGTAAATCAATTAAAGGATCAGACCCGGACCCATAATTGTAAATTGAACTTTCGCATGAAGCATTCATCAATTTACCAAAAGTAGTAATATCATTCTCCCTCCATGCTTTTAATCCAGAAGCCACTCTACTCATTTCGTCATAAAAATGAACAAATTTACGATAGGATATATCATCTAGTTTGTACTTATTCCTAAAAAAAATGTATTGTGGGACATCCCTCATTTTGTTAAATTCAATCGTATTTGATATTTTTTTTACAGCTTGCTCACATTCCTTAATCTTATTATTATAATTTGAAAACATTAATTTTCTATCATATCCAGAAAAGACCAATAAAAACTGGTATTTTTCATTAAAAGAAGTATTCTTTATTATTTTATAATAATTAGTTTTAGTATCTAAAAACATCATACTATCTTTTTTTGAGCAAATGATTGCATATGGGTCTAAGTAACCAATATTAATATTTAATAATTCTTTTTCAACATAACAAACCATCGATATTAATTCGTTTGCATTTAATAATATATTGTTTACTTTTGTTAAGGCTTTAGCAAAAGCAATTTGAATTGCTGCAGATGATGATATACCTCCACTTGGCCAGTCAGATATTATAGTACCACTAATTCCAAATTTTAAATCGTATTTTTCATTTAAGAAACAAATTACACCTTCCAAATATGCGTACCAGCACTGAAAATGGATTTCATCGCTATGAATATCCCCTTTAAATTCAATACTATGCATTTCACTCTTAATCAAAATTTGCGAGTCATTAGTTTTTTCATACTCAATTGTAATGCCAAGATTAATTGCGGCCCCAACAACCATTCCTGATTGATGATCAATATGAGCGCCTATGGGACAAATTCGAAATGGACAATAATCTTTAATAATTTCACACCCTTTACTAAAAATAGCCAAATGAGAAAACCATTTGGCCTATACATTAAGCTTTTAAACCGTCAATTATATTTTGAATTGCATTAACAATATCTTCAGTTTTATTTTGCATATTTGTTTTTGAAATATCATTAGCTTCTATTTCATGTGCATTAACCTTTTTCGACATATTGATAAGCTCCTCAATTTTATCCGAAATAACTCTTTCATCAAATGTAATATTGTTATCAATTGCATATTGATTAATTTTTGTCATTACATATTCTTTTTTTTCCTCTCCAGAAAAATGAATATAATTTTCTGCTTCAGTAACACAGGGGATAAGATGATTTAATATTTCTTCTGATTTAACTAATGCTTTTCGTAACTTGTTGTTTTTTATATATTTTTTGAAAATAATAATACAAGTGCTTAACAATCCAAGCATTGGAGCACCAAATGATAATAATATTCTTAGTTTTTCCATTTATTTCCTCATCTAAATAATAATACAATTATTTCCACAATCAACTCTTTGTGTTTTAGAAAATGTTTGGAATAATACACAGTCATCATCAATCGCAATATTTTCTTTTCCTAAAGCTCCCAATCGGACATATAACTGTTCGCTCTCCCAAGGATTAATTATATTCTCTGACAAAGTTAAATCTAGAATTTCTTTATATAATCTAAGCAAATCTTCTGTGTATCCAAACACTATTCCCGCATTCAAGTATTTAAATTCTCCTCCCCCAAGACTTTCGCCACTTATTTTCATATTTGGGTAGTTATTTTTAGTGGCATTAAAAGCGATATTCTTGTTAAATAATTTAAATTTTTCGATAAAGCTTTCATCAATGTCTTTAAAGAATAAGACATCAAATGCATCTACTAATAAAGAATATTCATTAGTAGTTTTTGATAAAGCGTCAACATAATATTTTATTTTATCAATGTTACTCCACTTCTTTTCAAAGTCCTGACATGCATTGATATACAATTGATTATTTAATTCTAATTGTAATGCTGTAATGGCCTCTTCTTTATTATTATATGCCATTATAACTGCTATCTTTGGAGATACGCACACTCTTTTTTTACTATAATCTTCTAGAACGTCTGTATATTTTTTCATAGCATTGCCTTGAAAATGCCCAATATACGGCTGACTACCTGTATGACTTAAAATATTCATTTTACCCTCCTATTATGTTCCACTTGAATCTCCACCTGAATAATCATAGTGATTATGATTTATCTTTGTTAGACCCAAAGCTGTAAGAACATCCCATACGAATGCTGTTGTTGCAACATTATTACTATAATCACAAGTGCATTGTGTATTCGCATAACGTTCATTTTGTTGAGATGCTACTAATTCCTGTATTTCACGTCTTAAAGCTTCTGCTGTTAATGGTGTCCCTTCTGAGGAAACATTTCCTTCTTCTCTAACCACATCCACTAACATACTAGTAATATTCCCATTTAAATCTTTTGCAGGGATTCCTACTACATTTAATCTCTTCCGATTAATGTGCTCTGACACTCTATTTTCTAAAGCCATATAATTCCTCCTTTTTACAATAATAAGGGCCCTTAATGTATCTACCTTCTTCGATACAGTTAAAGTATACATTATTTTTTATAAAAACGTTGGGCAAATTTGGACTTGACAAATCAATTTTACTTTAGTTGGTCTTTTATAGGTAGAAATTCGTCATAATAATCTATGATACTTTTTGCTAAATCGTCGCAACGATTTACAAATTTATGAATTGATTTTCGACATAATAATGTTTCTAACTCTAATTCTGAAAACGAGTATTCTTTTTCATCAAAGAAAATATAATCAAACAAAAGACCATTTATATTAGTATGTTGATACAAATCTAATAACTCGAAGAAATCTGATATCTTATTCATCAAAGCATATACCGTTTTATCATCTTTTGCAGTATTATCAATAATATTATGAATAAAGGTACTTTTAATCATTTTAACACCTCCCCGTTTTCATATTTTAAATATACTGGGAAGCAATTCAAAACAATCTATGTTGGTAATCATATAACTTCATAAGTAGGATAATACTCGCAATTCTTGCATGTATATTTTTTTACATAACTTTGCATGAAACACATTTTATAATTAATAGCACAAAAAATGATAACCTTTTCCAAGTTATCACGAATATTATTATTTAATTCATTAATTCGTTTCCCCCAAAGAGAGTAATCTCTCAAAACTCGCTCATTTTCAATTACAAATATATCGTCATGATCGTTTTTCTCCATTTCAATAACTTCAAGTAAATCATAAATACATGTTTGCTTATATGGGACTACTTCTAATGGCAGCAATGCATGTGTTTTGTTGCATCTTTTGCACAATAATCTTTGAATGTTGATTTTCTCCTTTTTTCCATTTCTAATTATGTTCCTTTTATATTTACCATATTTAATTAAGCAACCTATACAGCCACATGAACATTTAATCTTTTTTACATCAACATTAACAAATTTATTACCATCTATATGGCTTTCTTTTACTCCAAACATACTCTTTAGTAAATGTTATTACTCTTCTCCTTTACAATTTATTCAGTTTCAAATTTTACCACAAATAATAAAGCATTTCATTAAATAGTTTTAATATATTCTATATTTAATTTTTTTTAATAAATCGAGCTAAATTCAAAAGTATAATAACAAGTAATGACAATCCCATATGCGGATAATTGGCTATTTTCTTAACTATGATAAAAAGATGCATAAGACCGTAGTCCTATACATCTTGATGTGAACCTTAATAATTTTAAATTTTACTATGAAATATTTTTCATAGACTTAAATAATTCAATAAAAACGAAATCTAGTTTCTTTAGTTTTATTCTAACATCTAAGTCTTCCATAATAATTATATTAATTTTCTCTTTCATATGTTTAGGTATAAGCAATGAATCTTTATAGTTACATCGATTATTTTTATACTCAATTACAAGATCAATACTCGAAAATTCCAACGAAATCTCAAATATAATATCATCATAATAAATCATAATTTGTTCTTCACCATTTCGTGAAAAGTATCTAATTTTAGATATTTTTTTTGTTTGACTTAGTTCCTGATTATACTTGATATAACTCACCTCTTAAAACATAATTTGTAAAAAACTATATCCATTACTAACTATAGTTTCCATAAGATAGTAAAAGCTCCTGTAACTTCTAGAAGCGTCAATGCCATAATCAACTAATTTAACACCCCATCGCATCATTCTTTCAATAGACCTTTTATTATGATTCATAGACATAGTTCTTGCAAGTCCATCTCCACCAATTTTTTTAACTAAATTGTATCCAGGCATTCCTTTATATGTGATTTGCCCACCGGATTTGGCAAGTCTTGAAACTCTAGTCATATTTTCACCTAAGGCAACACCATTTTTAAACATTTTAATTGTTCTTAATGTCGCTCCTCCTAAAGCAAAAATTCCACCCCACATTGCTCCATCAGCAAAACCATCCCAGAAATTTCCACCTTGGCATTCAGTAACAATACCATCAATCACTCCACCAGTTGCAATACTTAATCCCATACCTATAAATACTGGAGCAAGAGCTCCACCAGTCAAGGCAGTTAATGCAACAGCTCCTGCAAAGGTAACTCCTCCAATTAACCATTTAACCCATTGTGGCATATGCCCGTCTCCATCAGAATACATCACAGGAGTGATGGATAAATAAGGACGGATTTTACATTTTAATGATAAAACCTCTCATTATTCACCAATAAAGCGATAATGAATCTCTATCTTCTGCTTTATTATACCATCTTCTTTTGATAACCTACATAATAATGCAGTAATTTTATTATTATTTTTTCACTTTACCTCCATTTACTATATAGGCTTACTTATTAACTTCATTATACATCTAAATCATCTTCTTTCAAAATTGATTCTTTTAAAATATTAGATAAGTCTAATTATCCAAATACTTGTATTACTTCAATTACTATATTGCTTGTTTGTTTTATCTTTTGATTGTTCATAAAAATACCTAATAAAGTGTTTTAGTACTAACTGATAGACTATTAGTATAGCCCAAACAGTTGTAACATACTAAAACATATTTCTTTTATTATTTGTCCTTTCTTATATTTTTGAATATAGCTAAATTCAACAGTATAATAACAAGTATTAACAATCCCATATGCGGATAATTGGCTATTTTCTTAAATATGATAAAAAAGACACACAAAACTTTTTTAGTTTCATGTGCCTTAATAAGCAAGCCTATTTGTTATTTATTTAAAAATTGTTCCCCATTTAATATGTTCTTTAATTTTTCAGTATTTTTATTAGTTAAATGAAAATAAATAACATTTTTATTCATTCTCATTTTACTTACTTCTCTATAAGTATACTTAATATGGTTTTCGATAGAAATATAGCACCAACCAGTAAAACTGTCTTCTGAAGTAAATCCTATCGTTTTAATATCTTCCCACTTAAAATACTTAATTACCTTTTTGAATCTTACTCTAGATACTCCGTTATTATCAATTATAATTGTATTATTCGTAACCAATAATGCCCAAATAAACAATCCAACCGGTAAAAAAATCATCATTACTATACATAAAACCCATATGTATATTTCTAATTTCTGAGCACTATATATAACCAAGCCAACACAAAGCATATCAACTACTAACAAAATTGAAGCAAACCATATAAAAATACCAAAAATTTTTGTTTTCATCACTATTTTCTCCTTAACTTATTTACACTAGGAAATGAATAATATGATACATATGAAGTTAATCCTATTCCTACTGTAGATATTTTTAAGGCATCGCCAAATTTATCAATCCATCTAATTCCTTCTATTATATCAGCATAAAGAAATCCACCATACACAAAGGAATTGGCAAAGGCAGAAATACCTCCTTGTAAGAAGCATAATCCTATTTGAACATGTCCATACGAAATTTTTTGACTAACTGCATTACCAATAAAACCACCCATAAATGATAATCCAGCTGTAGCTATAAAACCACCAACTCCACCCGTAGCCAAACCAATTGCTAGAGCAACACTACCAAATGCTCCATCAACAAATCCACCTGCAAATGCTCCCCAAAATGATTCATCTTCTGCTCGCCCAGCTGCTGCAGATAATCCAGTAATCGCACCCGATACAAAAATTTCAGCACAAATTAACATTGCCAAAATAAAGCTATGTCCCGTCGAATCCAAATACATCACAGGTGTGAAGTATTCAAAAGGAGACTAAGGTAAGAAATTATAGTTAATTTCTATCCTTTGTACTTTTTTCTTATCAATCACAACATCATTATACACTTCTAGTGGATTATTTAAAAGATATTCTAACATCATATTTAAGATTAAGTTGTAAATTTTTTCATTCATTTTACATTTACCATTATAGGTTCTATCAATTATTACTATTGTTTCCATATTCACACCTTCAAATTTAATCTAAAACGCGAGATAGGGTGGCTATTAGTACAGCCACACCTATCCCTCGTTTTCTACGATTTAATTATAAAGACCCGCCGGGTGCATATTCCGGTCTTCATATTATTTCTATACATTTAAATATTACATTTAATTCTTAGTAAATAGGTAGTTTGTATAGTGTGGCATCTAGACTCACGTATAATCAATTTAGATAGGTTTGATATCTATATTGATTAATTCCTTTCTCCTAACTTAATAGGTTATTTCATCTAATAAATAGATGTTATAATAAATTGCACTGTGGATCCTTTGCTGTACAACTAAGGCAGTTAAACTGACCTTTTCGATGTGATTATTACCACAGTCTTTTTTCTAATTTTAATTCGGTTAATTAAGGCTTAAATGACCTTTTATGATGAACGTGAATAAATGATTAGAGAGCTTTCTGTGGATGACCAAGTGCACAAATATTTATTTTTTGGAGGTGTCATACTATGACTTTCTACGTTGGCATAGATATTGCCAAGTATAAACACGACTGCTTCATAGCCGATGAATCAGGTTGTGTTATAAGAGATTCATTCTCTTTTAAAAATGATAAGGATGGATTTAATGTCCTTTTATCTATCCTTAAAGAACTTAAGCCTAAAGGACAAATAAAAATAGGGTTTGAATCTACCAGACATTATCATTTCAACCTAAAGCTTTGCCTAGAAGCTAATGGTTTTAGCTATGTTGAATTTAATCCGCTTTTGGTTCACAAGTTTGTTGCCGGACAAACTCTACGTAAAACTAAAACAGATAAGAAAGATGCTCGCATGATAGCCAAATATTTGATGACTATAGATTACAAACCCTATGTGAATTCATTTTACCACATAAATAATCTAAAGTCATTATGTAGACTTAGAGAAACTTTAATTACTGACAGAACTAGATACATAAATCAAATAACTAGCTATCTTGACCAAATATTCCCTGAATTTAAGCCATTATTTGAAAATGGTTTAAATAAGTCTGCATTTTATCTTTTAACTCACTATACGACTCCGGCAAAGATGTCTAAACTAAATTTAGAGAAATACAGTAAGATGAAAAGCGAACTAAAATCTCCTATTTCTTATCAAAAGATATGTCAAATTAAAGATGCAGCTAAGAATACTATTGGTTATACTTCTAAAGCTTTAGAATTTGCTTTAAAAGCTTCTTTAAATATTTATTTATACATTGATAATCAAATCGATGAAATAGAATCTAAAATTAAAGAGATTTATAATACTCTTAATTGTCATATCCATACCATTAAAGGTATAAGTATGATTACAGCTGCTGGAATTCTTTCTGAACTTATGAATATGGACAAGTTCAAAACTCCTGCACAAATTCAAGCTTTTGCTGGTCTAGAACCAAGCAAAAATGATTCTGGGGAAAAGATAGGTAATGGTAAAATGGTTAAGCATGGTTCATCATACTTAAGAAAGTATTTAATGAATTCTGCTGAAACATTTTATGTTCATAACCCAGCAATCTCTGATTTCTATTGGAAGAAAAGAAATGAAGGTAAAGACCATAGAGTAGCTTTATCTCATGTTGCTAGAAAATTAATTAATACCATATTCTATCTTGAGATACATAATCAAGATTTTGATCCTAAACTAGTAAAATAAATATACGGCAATATTTATTTTATATATACCACTATCCTCAAAGATTTTTAAAAAAATCATATATTTGAGGATTTTTAGTCTTGAAGTAATCAACATTAATAAAAAAACTATAAATTAGTACTTGATTATTAATAGTTAATCACCTCATATTACGTCAATCCAAAATTTTTCCATCAATGGAGATTGTAACAACATGCCATGGGATAAACTT
>CAMELE010000057.1 GCA_945923475.1 uncultured Mollicutes bacterium | reverse complement strand
TTAAGTATAACTTCTTCTTTTTTGTTTTGTCACCTACAAAAAATTAAAACAATCCGTTCAAGCACATAATATTGACAAAATTAAAGTATAACTATATACTTTTCATAGTAAACTATGAAAGGAATTTTATTATGCATTATGACTATTTAATTGTTGGGGCTGGATTATTTGGCTCTACTTTTGCTGAGCAAGCAACGAAAAAAGGAAAAAAATGTTTAGTTATTGACAAGCGTTCAAATATAGGTGGAAATGTCTATACAAAGAATATTGAGGGAATCAACGTTCATATTTATGGAGCTCATATATTTCATACTTCAAACAAGAAAGTGTGGGAGTATGTGAATAAGTTTTCAAAATTTAACAATTATATTAATAGAGTTATTGCTAATTATAATGGCGAATTCTATAGTCTACCATTCAATATGTATACATTTAATAAACTTTGGGGTGTAACGACTGAGCAAGAAGCAAAAAAATGTATAGAAGACCAAATTAAAGGAAGAAAACTTGATCCTGATACTAATCTTGAAGAGCACGCAATATCTATGGTTGGTGTTGACATCTATGAAAAACTAATAAAAGGGTACACTGAAAAACAATGGGGGCAACCATGTAATAAACTTCCAGCGTCAATCATAAAAAGATTACCAATTAGATTCACATATGATGATAATTATTTCAACGATAAGTATCAAGGCATCCCAATTGGAGGATATACCCAAATGGTTGAAAAAATGTTATCAGGAATTAAAGTAATCTTAAATACGGATTATAAAAATTTTATCAAAACTACCCCTCATACATTTAATAAGATAATTTATACCGGGAAAATTGATGAATTATTTGACTATAAATTGGGCCATCTTCAATATCGTAGCCTACGATTTGAAACCGAAATTTTAGATTTAGAGGATTACCAAGGGAACGCTGTAGTAAATTATACTTCTTCAAATGAAAAATACACCAGAATTATTGAGCATAAACATTTTGAATTTACAAAATGCCCAAAAACAATTATTAGTCGTGAATATCCTGATAACTATGAAGAAGGAAAAGAAGCCTATTATACATTAAATAACGATGAGAATGTTAATTTATACAATAGATATAAAGAATTAGCAAAGCAAAAAGCACCTAATATTATTTTAGGAGGAAGATTAGGAGAATATAAGTACTACGATATGGATAAAGTTATTGCATCTGCTTTAGAATTGGCAGAAAGTGAGTTCAATAATAAATAATGACACTTTTCAATTTATCATTAAAACCTTATTTAGACGCTGATAGTTTATTTTTTAGACCTTATAAAGGTGTTTTTTATGATGAAAAAAAAGAAGCAATAATCTTACCTTCTCAATCTTCAATTTCTTTAGATACATACTTCAATTTATTTTCCTGCAAATATTTTGAATATTTAAAAATAGATAGCTTAAATGTTAAGATTAATTTCAAAGGAAAGATTGCATTAGATATACGTTTTAAAACTAATTCTAAAGATATTTCTTTAAAAAAAGAAATTTTTTCTAATGAAAACAAGGAAACTATTATCTCATCCATAGACTATCAAAAAATAGAAAAAGAAGGATTTATATATATAATTATTACCTCAATCGAAGAAAGTGAACTCTTCTGTGGCTCTTTTGAGGTTGAAAACTCTAATCTAAACAAAGTAAAAATTGGTATTGTAATTTGCACGTATAAAAGAGAAGAATACTTAAAAAAGAATATTTTATCTCTTACTAAATATATTGAAAAAAATGAAGAGTTTCTAAAAAAAATAGGTGTTTATGTTATAGACAATGGAAAAACCTTATCAAAAGATGATTTACCAGAATATATTAACCTTATTCCAAACGAAAACACTGGTGGGGCTGGTGGCTTCACTAGAGGATTAATAGAGGTAATGAAAAACAAAGATTACACTCATTTTCTCTTTATGGATGACGACATTAGTTTCACTCCTGAAATCATAAATAAAACATTTTCTTTACTATCATTATTAAAAACAGAATACAAAGAAGCTAGTGTATCTGGATCAATGCTCATTTTAGATAGGCCCAATATACAGCACGAATTAGGTGGCAAATGGAATGGCTCATATAATATTTCAAATGGAAAAGAAAGAGATTTATCTACTATTGAAGATTTATTAAAAAATGAAGAAAACGTTAAAGTCGACTATGGGGCTTGGTGGTATATGTGCATGCCTATTGAAAACGCAAAAAAATATGGATTACCACTAGATAGATTATTTATAAAATGTGATGATATCGAATATGGTTTACGAGCTTCAAAAGAGATAATTTTAATAAATGGAATAGGAGTATGGCATGAAAGTTTTGATCATAAGTATTCGCCTGTATTTGAATATTTTGTGAAAAGAAACGAATTAATTACCCATAGCCGTTTTCCGAAGAAAAAGGGATTTTTTAGCGTTTGGATAAAACTAATTAAATCAATATCGAGAGCATTAGTTGAACAAAGGTATTTTATGATAGATATAATCACAGAAGCCTATTTAGACTTTTTAAAAGGATCTAAGTATTATTTCTCAATTGATTTATTAGAAAAGATTAAAAAGCTTAGTATCAAGTGTCCAAAGCAAATTTACGTTGAAGATAATATGATAGGGTCATTTAATAATTCTTTAGCTGAATCAAAAAGGGAAACTAATAAAGGGTTAATTCAAATACTTACATTGAATTCTTACTTAATTCCTAAATTTTTATATAAAAATAAAACAAAAATTGTTAGCATGGTTAGTCCAAAGCCAACCAATTTCTATAAGACTAAAAAAATAATTCATTATAATCCATACACAAGGTATTATTTCGAAACAAGCATCAAAAAGTACATGCTTTTTTATGGCTTATGGAGCATAATCAAAGTGACTTTCTTTATGATTTTTAAATATGCATTAGCAAAAAAGAGTTTTATAAATATAAATAAAAAGTAATTCTTATTTAAATAATGCTTTCGTTCCTCCTCCAGCAAGAATACATGTTCCAGATAAGGTTTCTCCCATTTCAGTCATTAAAAAATAAATTATTTCTGCAATTTCTTCACTTCTAATAGTTCTTTTTATTGCGTTTTCAGGCCATGGTTTTCCAGGATTCACGCCATCTGTATATTGAGCTAAATATTTCATCATGTCTGTATGTACTGGTCCTGGTTCAACACAATTTAATACTATCCCTCGATCAAATAAGTATTTACCATAAGCATGAACTATCCCACTTACAGCTTGCTTTGAAATTTGATAAACAGATAGCATATCTCTATGAGCGCTAATTGACGAAACAACACAAATGTTTCCTCTTACTCCTTTATTAAACAAATAATTTGAAAAGTTTCTTATTATGAAAAATACTCCTTTTAAGTTAATATTCATCACTTTATCATAATCTTCTTCCGAGATATTGAAGCCTTTCCAGTTTGATCCATCAAAATTTACTCCACTTGAAATAACTAAACCATCTAATTTATTTTCATGGCCTATCATATCTTGAATTAAATCAAAAGTTGAAATATGTGATTTAATATTTGAAATATCAAACGATACTGCAAATATATTTTGATTGGGCTTCTTTAAAGATTCTAGTTTTTTTTTGGAATCATTTAATTTCTCAATATTCCTTGAAGCAATTATAATTGAACTAATATCCTCTTTAATTAATCTTTCAGCGGTTGCAAGTCCAATACCACTACCGCCACCTATAATTAATATGTTTTTTGGTCTAAGATGTAATTCCATATTATTTCTTACCTATCACAAAGCACTTCAAAAAAGACAGCATCATCTGGATCAGTGCTTAAAAAGTATTTTAACTTTTCTTCAAAATCTAGTTTATTATTAGCGCTAATGTACTCAAATCCAGTTTCACGAACCCATCCTTCTGCCTTAGTATTATGAATTGAAGTGACTCCTTTTAAATTATGAGATTTTAATAGTCCGGATCCATTATTATTAACCATTAATATTCTCATATTTTTGCTTAATTTTTTATTCCAAATACTATTCATATCATAGAAAAAAGATAAATCCCCAACTATTAAGAAACATAGTTGTTCTTTAGCTACTGCACATTGACCCATAAAACTAGAAGTACAGCCATCAATGCCATTTGTTCCCATATTGCAATATACTTTAATTGAACTATCTAACTTATACCTTCTGCAATCAAAAAATGATTGACCGACCCCTAAATGCAAATACGAATTTTTTGGAATATTTGGTAAAAAGCTTCCTAAAATGTATAACGAATTAAATTTGTCTATCATTGGAGCGGAATACTTATTGCATAGTGCCTTCCACTTACTAAAGTACTCATTGTTATTGGTAATATTACCAGAATTCTTTACAAAATATTCAAAGAAATAATCTTGTGAACACTCAATAACAGAAGTGAGTCTGAAATAGAAGTCTTTTATCTTCCCATCAGAAGTTACACTCCAGTGTCTGATATTGCCAGGCCCGCCACGAACTTTAAATGTAAGTGGGTCATTCATTAATCTTTTCCCACCAACAGAAATTAATATGTCAGGTGCTAATTCCTTGTTAAATGTATCTTGATTAATCGAGTTTAGCATCAAAAAAGGTTGCAAGCAATAATCACAATCTAAATTAGAAATTGTATCAGTTACTATAACACAATTATATTTTCTTGCAAATTCATTAATCATAAATAGTTCTTCTTTTGATAAAGGTTGATTTTGACCATATACTAATAAAATACGATTGGATTTTTTTAATGCAGTCACCCATTCATCCATTTTTTTTGGAGTATCGTAAACTCCGGTTCTCAAAATATGTGGATAAATAAAAGGTAATAAAGACCATGCGCTACGAGGCAATTTGTCACCTATACTAATATTATCGATTGAAATATTAATATGTACTGGTCCTCGATTATGATGTGTTGTTTCTAAAATACAATCGGAAATATCTCTTCTTGATTGCATTTCTGCCATCCATCCCCCCGCTTCAGGTAAAGAGACTTCTTTTTTCACTACGTTATGATAGATGTTTTTTTGTGGAATCGTTTGATCTTCTCCTTGGTTTAAAAAGACTTCTCTTCTATCAGCAGTAATGACAATTAGTGGAATTCCTGTATAATACGCTTCTGTTACAGCCGGTAAAAAGTTACTTGCAGCAGTTCCACTAGTACAAATACAAGCGACAGGTTCATTTAAATAAGAAGCAATACCAAGCCCGAAATACGCTGCACTTCTTTCATCAGTAACTCTATGTAAAACAAATTTATCATCATTGTTTTCAAACATTCTTATTAAAGGAACGTCCCTTCCACCTGGGGACAATACAACATGCTTAACACCATAATCTCTTAATAGAGTGGCTAATAATCTAATTTTAACGAAATCTGGATTTTTATGCAAATTTTCAATAGCCATTAAAGTATCTTTATCATAATAAACTTGATTTAAGTCTCTAAAAACAAAAAAACTATTTTGTTTTTCGATATTAGAAACAGTTTTTTTCTTTAGATGTTTTTTCAACCATGATATGGCTTTGCTTCTTTCATAGGAAACATTTTCTTCAGCTTTTGTCCAATCTATATCAAAACTGATATTCTCATTATTAATTATATCTTCTTCTAATAGATCTTCATTAATTCTTCTTTGATGAAGTTTCAAAATACTCATTAGTGAAATAAACCTATCAATACCTCTTATATTATTATAAAAGACTGAAAATGGTTTTCTAAATATATATGCCATACATGTTCCATGAAATGAATCTGTAATCACATAAGAGGAATTAATGTATGATTTTAAAAAGTTTTCTACAGATAATGGACTCATAATTTTAAGGCCCTCAAATACTTTGAAAAAAGAGTCATGATATGCAGAAGCAGCATCTGGAATGCACAAAATATCTAAATCTAATTTTTTAGCAATTATTTCTATTCGAGTTCGTTTTTCTATACTAGGATTTAAAATAAATGCAACTAAATATTTATTCTTAGGAAGAACAACATCTGCTTCCAATGCAGCATCAAAATACACCTTAACGTCTGGTAAGAAAACTGCATCTATAATTCTATCAGCTTTTGTATTAAAATACTTATTAGCAATATCAACAGCATAATCTTCTCTGACTGTTACGGAATCAAAACGTTTTAATAAAGGCACATTAGAATCCAAATATTCTTGAGGAGGATTATAAGAAGAATTTCCAAAAGAAGTAGAATAAGACAATTTTGTTTTGTCATCATCAACAAAGTTTAAAAACATATCTTCTTTAGAAAAAACAATTTTATAATTCCAAAGTTGATCTCCGCCAACCATAAAAATATCACACATTTCGTTAAATAATCTTAATTCGTTGACATGTGTTTGACGAGTGTAATCATAATTTTTCTTTGCAAAATTCATCGCAATACAATTATCAGGAATAGTGTACCTTCCTGGCAAACCATTTCCTTCTTGAATCATAAGCACACTAAACCCTAGACTTTTAATTTCTCTTTCTAAAGCATAGTAAGTTAAACAGCCACCAAAATTTTCGTGACCCCACCACCCATATATTCCAACATCATATTTCTTTTTCATATTATCATTTCTCTCTTAACTAATTCTTTTTCCTTTGAGGAGGTAAAATGCTATTTAACTTTAATCTTTTACGTTTAGGAGTCAATAATCTACCTAAACGGAAAGATTTAGATTTTATTATCGATTGAATCTGATTCTCAACTTCATCTATATCCGATTGCAAAGATGAAATTTTATCTTCAAAAAATAAATCATCATTCTCCTCAACTTTTGATAGTTCTAATATTTCATTTGCTAATTGATAATCATCACACATATATAATGGTTGATTCCATTTATTCGAAATATCGACAATTTGCTTTGCGAATTCAATTTGTAAAAATTTTGGAAATGCCTTCCAATCATAATATAAAAAGTCAACCATCCAACTAACTAAGCCATAATTAGAATCTAAATATTTATTCTCTGACCATTTTCTAAACACTGTATTAACAATTTGTAAATGTTTCCTAAACTTACTAGTTGGCATATGATTATATTTCCACATAAGTGAGCCTGCATTGTCCCAACGATAATAATAAAAACGATTATCTATAAATACTATTTTTTCGGCTCTAGGGAAATACATAAATTCGAAAACTTGATCTTCGCCTAAATCTAAAGATTCATCCAGTCGTAAAATAGGCTTCTTATCAATGATTTCTTTCTTAATAAAATGAAGCCATAAAAAAGGTCTACTACTAGGTTCTCTAAAAACAGCATCTTTTCCTGCTTCTTTACCTTCATAAACAATATTTCTCGGAGACAATTTTTCCCAAATCCAACCAGGGACTCTATCCGAACATGGAAAAGGATTTCCGCCAAAAACTACAATATCAGCTTCTTCCGATTCAGCTATTTCCACTAATTTATAGTGAGTTAATTCATCAATAAAATCATCTGAATCAACAAAGCTAACATATTTACCTTTTGCATTATCTAGTCCAACGTTCCTAGCATGAGCGGGACCAGCATTCTCTTCATTAATAATTTTTATACGGTTATCATTTTTAGCTAATTGATTAAGGATAATCAAAGAATCATCTGTAGAACCGTCGTTTACACAAATCAATTCTATATTTTTATATTTTTCATTTAGTATAGACCTAACTGATTTTTTTAGATATTTCTCAGCATTATAAATAGGCATAATCACAGATACTAAAGGCAATTGCTTATCATCAGCATCATTAATTATAAAATTATTTTTCTTACTACCATTATTATTTGTTTTATTCATAGTTTTAGTATCCATAATTACTTTTTCCTCAATATTCTTAAAATTTTGTCTGCTATTTTACGACCAACAATTTTTTCATGTGATTCATTAACTCTTCTTAATCTATCATTTGCATTATTAAGTCTTTCATTCAATTGATAAATTTTGTCTTCATAAAAGAATTTTCTATAGTCGTCCATTATTCTCATAGAAGTTTCTCTAATCCAGTTATCTGGGAATTTATCAATCTGCACTGTGGAAGAATCTTGCAACTCATGTAATTCTTTACTAAATCTTTCTAAAAAAACCAATTTATATTGTTCCGCAATTCTACCGTATGTGTAAAAATAATTAAAAAACATTTTTTTAAAATACTCATTCATAAATTCTTTTTTTACGAATGGATGATTTTCAATAAACTTACGGATGAATGCATATTCTTCATTCATACAAAATACTTTTCCTTTGCTATTAATTGAAGAATTCGGATTATCTTGCCTATAATGATAAAAAGCTTTGTTAACAAAAACAACTGAATCAGCTAATGAAAGAGTTTGAAACCAAAATCCATTATCTTGATAAGAAGCCCCTGGAGTTTCGTTGTGTCTAATCTTATTCTTTAGTAGAAATTCTCTACGATATATTCCTGTCCACGTATTCATTTGAAATGTAAAAATCTCTTTATTATCTTTTGGAACTAACACTTTATTATAGTATTTCTCACTGTTACACGTATGCTCATAACTTTTAATATTTTTTTTATTTTGTGTATGAAAAATATAATAATCAGATTTTACAACATCACTATTAAATTTTTTTGCTGTTTCATATAAAGTTAAAAACATGTTACTATCAACATAATCATCTGACTCAACAATTCCAATATATTCTCCTCTTGCCTTATCCATACCTATGTTCATAGTGTTTCCATAACCAGCATTCGCTTTCGATACAATAACAATTCTTTTATCTTTTTTTGCCATTTTTTTAACAATAGAAAGTGAATTGTCAGTAGATCCATCATCTACACAAATGATTTCTATATCTTTTAATTTTTGTTTTTGGCAACTTACTATACATTGTTTTAAATATTTTTCTACATTATATATTGGTACTACGATAGATATTAATGGTTTACTCTCACTCATAAATAAAAACTAAAACCTTTCTTTTCTTAAGATAATATAACATTTTAATATTTTTGTGTCAATTTTTTATCCTAAGTAGGATTGTTTTAATTTTTTGTACCCCTCAAGTGACAAAGTAAATTCAGTTATTAAGAAAGAAAATGAATTTAGTTTGTCAATTGATATAATATATTTACTTCTGCCTTTAGGAATGAGAAAAATATTATGAAACAAAACACGACAGGTAAAAACAAGCATCTTACTTACGAGCAAAGATGTACAATACTTGAAGAAATTAAAAAAGGGACTGCATTAAAAGATACTGCAGAAAAAGTTGATAAAGAGCCTACAACTGTTTCTAAGGAAGTTAAACTCCATAGATACTTAAAAGAAAATAAATCCAATAAAAAAGGCGGAGGTTTACATTGCATAAATTATTATAAATGCTCAATAAGAAATTTATGTGGTGGAACAACATGCTCTGGGTTTTGTAAATCATGTTCTATAGTTAAATGTTCGAAAAAACGCAATAATTACGTAGAGGATATTTGTAAGCAAACCACCAGATTTCCTTATGTTTGCTTTGGATGCCATAGGCAAGCGAGTTGTAGATTCGCTCACTATGCTTATGACCCAAAACTTGCCGATAGAGAATATCATGAGTCCCTAATATCATCTAAAGAAGGCATAAATCTTGCTTATAGTGAATTTAAAAAATTAGATGATATCATTTATGATGGTGTCTCAAGAGGATTATCTATTTATGCAATTATGCAATCCTTCAACAGCATCCTGAGATCAATATTTCAGAAAGAACAGTTTATCGTTACATTGAGCAGAGATACATCAAAACTATTAGTTTGGATTTACGTAGAAAAGTAACCTATAAAGAGAGATACAAATCAAAAGTCAGATCAGATATTGTTAACAAATATCGAGAAGGTAGATTGTATTCTGATTACATTAAATTTATCGCCGATAATCAACATATCGAGATTTCTCAATTAGATTTAGTTATTGGTAAGCAAGGTGATAATCAAGTTCTTCTAACAATTATATTCCCTGTTTTAAATTTAATGATTGGCTATTTAATTCCTAATAAAGAACCTTCTAGTGTTGCATCGGTGTTTAACTATTTGCATCATACCTTACTTAATCTTCATAAAAAAATCCATCATCCATAAGAAATTGGTATAACGATGACTATCTTGGCTGTTGTCAAGAATGCATCAACTCGCATTATTTTGCTGATAGACTTGATAAAAAACCTAATACGTTTACCACCGCTTCAC
>CAMELE010000056.1 GCA_945923475.1 uncultured Mollicutes bacterium | reverse complement strand
TACTACCAAAAGTATCCACAGAATTTATGTTAGTATGTTTAGGATATAATATTAGAAAATTATTTAAATTTTACAGTGGCAAAGCAAATTTTGAATATTGGAAAGCTCCAGTTGGATTACAGCCAGAAACATTCAAAAAACCTAGTGCTAAACGATTATCAAACAAAGCAAATAATATCAAAAATAAAAGCCTCAATGAAGAGGCAAAATCAAAACATAAGTATAAATAAAAGGCTGTGAAAGCCAACTTTTTAAAAGTTAGGTTTTTTCACAGCCCCTTATGAAAGACTATTAACTTTTGTAAATCCATTAATGAAGTACATATCATAGTCGAATTCGACAATGCATGATTGCAATTTGTTCTTGCATGTGTATATTACATAAACATAAATGTTAGGACTCTCAACCTTTTTCATTCCTAAAACATATCGTTTTGGAAATTGCTGAGCTTTATCAATTGAAATTGTTCTTTCACTATTATAAAATGTCATCATTTCAGCTTGAACATATTTTGTGCTGTATGCTGTGCTGGATACAGTTGATTTGCTAGAGCAATAATCGTGCCATTTTTCACCTACTACAACACTACAGCTTGATACCTTTGTGCTTGAATCAGAAGAATTAAAGCCAATATAGTATTTTATAGTACCAGCCTTATCATCAGAAGGAAGACTGTAAGATGTACTAAATAAGCCAATTGTTAGACCTTCAGGCTTAGATGTATATGCATATTTATATGATTTGTCCTTTACATTGTGTAGTATTCCATCATCGGCTTTTTTATCAGCTTTTATAATTGTTGGTAATTCATCTAATGAGAAAGCAGTTTTTAAATTATCTTTTATACTTACAGTAGAAAATGTTATTATAAAGTATATTGTAAAAACTAAAATAGTTGTAGCTAGTGTTAAAACTAAAAACACTATTTTTGTTGGGATTCTCTTTAATTTTTTCTTTTCAGTTTTCATTTTAACAACTCCGTTCAATTTATATAGTTATATTTTATATTAAAATGGATTGTTTCGCAAGTGCTTGATTTGAAAGTTTAATAGAAAAAACGAGGATTATATTTTTTTTGGTAAAAGCAGTGCATTTTTTCGAAACTTAATTGACTAAAAGCGCTTTAGAATGTATAATTACATTAGTAGTTTTAAACTACTTAATGGTTTTTATTAAATTTCAAAACTTTTTCAAAAAAAATTTAAATACAATATTGGAGGTGTTTTTATGGTATTGGGAATTAGCGTTCCTTTACTAATTGTCTCCATTTTGGTTGCATTGCTAGTTGGTTCATTTATTGGATATATTCTTAAACAATTTATACGTGATAAAAAGTTTGATAATCGACAAGAGGAGGCTAATAAACTTATTGCAGATGCTAAGTTTGAGGCTGAAAGATTAAAAAAAGAATCAATTCAAGAAGCGAAGGAAAATATTAATGATTTAAAACGCGAAGCTGAACAAGATATAAAAGAACGTAAGGAAGTTGTGGTTGAACTTGAAAACAAGCTTAATGTACGTGAAGATACTTTAGATAGACGTTCTGCAAATCTTGATCGTCGCGAAGAAATTTTAAATGATAAGGAAACTCGCTTAGATAATAAAAAGACTGAATTAGAACAATTAAATATCAAGGTGGAAGAGGTACTTAAGCAGCAGGAGGTTAAATTAGAGGAAATATCTGGTTTATCAAGAGAAGCTGCAAAGGCCTTAATTATGGAAAAAGTTCGCGAGGACTTAAGTGTAGAAATAGCAAGCTATATTAAAGAAGAAGAAGAAAAAGCAAAATTAGAAGTTAAAAATAAAGCCAAGGATGTTTTATCCCTAGCCATTCAAAAATATGCTGGTGAAACTGTAAGTGAAACTACAGTTGCGACTGTATCACTTCCTTCAGATGAAATGAAGGGACGTATTATTGGTCGTGAGGGAAGAAATATTCGTACAATTGAAACAATGACAGGTGCTGATTTAATCATTGATGATACACCAGATGCTGTCGTTATTTCAAGCTTTGATCCTATAAGAAGAGAGATTGCACGTAAGTCACTTGAAATTTTAGTTAGTGATGGTAGAATTCACCCAGGACGTATCGAGGAAGTAGTTGAAAGATGCCGTTCTGAAGTCGAAATGGATATCCGTGAAAAGGGTGAGGATGCTGTATTTAAAGCCGGTGTTGGTAAGGTACATCCAGACTTAGTAAAATTAATTGGACGTTTATACTATCGTACTAGTTACGGTCAAAATGTATTACAGCATAGCCTAGAAACAAGCTTTATTTGTGGTAAATTAGCTGCTGAGCTTGGTGAAAATGAGGTTATTGCAAGACGTGCTGGATTGCTACATGATATTGGTAAGGCTGTTGACCATGAGGTTGAAGGTTCGCATGTAGAAATTGGTATTGAACTTGCAAATAAGTATCATGAATGTGCTGAGGTTGTCGATTCAATCGCATCACACCATGAGGATGTTGCACCTAAAAGTGTTATTGCAGTGCTTGTAGCTGCTGCTGATGCGCTTTCTAGTGCAAGACCTGGTGCTCGCTCAGACTCTTTAGAAAATTATACCAAGAGACTTGAGGACCTTGAGGCTATTTCAAATAGTATTAAGGGTGTTCAATCCTCATACGCTATACAAGCCGGACGCGAAATACGTGTTATTGTTAACCCTGAGATGATTGATGATTTACAATCATTCAAGGTTGCAAGAGAGATTAAGGAGCAAATTGAGGCTAAGCTTCAATATCCTGGTACAATTAAGGTTACTGTAATTCGTGAGACACGTGCTACTGATGTAGCTAAATAATTTGATACTAATTAGTCCTAGGTATTATACTTGGGACTTTTTGTTATTCTTATTTTTCTTGAGATATGGTATTATATTAATATAGATTAGGATTGTGATATTATGAATATATTATTTGTTGGTGATGTTTTTGGTGAAGAAGGAATAAAGTATTTAGAAAGCCAGTTACCAAATATTAAGGAGCAATATAAGATTAATTTAGTAATAGTTAATGGTGAAAATGCTTCATATGGAAGAGGTATGCATTTTACTCACTATAAAATGTTTATGAAAATGGGTGTTAACCTTGTTACTATGGGTAATCATACATTTTCTAATGTTGATATTAAAAATTTTATTGATAAGTCAAATGTAATTAGACCTGCTAATATTCCAACTGATATGGGTGTTGGATATAAGACAATAAACTATAATAATAAAACAATTACTGTAATTAATTTGATGGGAAGAACATTTCAAAATATGGCACTTGATTGTCCTTTTAGAACCCTAGACAAAATACTTGATGAAGTAAAAAGTGATTACTACATAGTTGATTTCCATGCAGAGGCTACATCTGAAAAGATTGCGTTAGGTTTAGATTTTGATGGCAAGGTTGATGCAGTTTTAGGTACTCATACTCACGTTCCTACGGCTGATGAGATTGTTTTACCAAAAGGTACATTATATATAACTGATGTTGGTATGACTGGCCCTAGATTTGGAGTAATTGGTAATGAGCATGAAAAGATAATTAGTCGGTTTAGAACTGGCGTATACGAGCATGCAGGAGTAGAAACAGGTAAGATGCAGCTTAATGCAGTTGTACTTAGTGTTGGTGAAAGAAAAGGAATTAAGAGAATTCATATTGAAGATTAGAATATTAATTAAAGTCCATTCATATAATTTAGTGAATGGGGGATATTAATGAATATAATAAAAGTTTCGTCTAAATCACATCCAGCATCAGTGGCAGGAGCCCTTGCTAATATTTTGAAAACCCGTGATACTGTAGAGATTCAGGCTATTGGCGCAGGTGCTCTTAATCAAGCTATTAAAGCGGTTGCGATTGCAAGGGGCTATGTGGCACCTACGGGTAAGGATTTAAGCTTAGTGCCTGGTTTTGTAGATATTGTGATTGATAATTCGGAAAAGACGGCAATTAAATTGTTTGTAAAAAGTAACTGAAATTTAACTATTAGTTAATTTTTCTTTTAAAAATTCGATAATAATTATAAAATGTTCCATGAGATAAAGAGGAAAGCTTAAGCGCCTCTTTAAAGGAACATTTTTTATTTTTGTATAATAAAAATACATTAAGTATTTCTTGTGTAATATTTATTTTTTGCCTTCCAAAAATTACTCCTTTTGCTTTAGCAGCTATTATACCTTCAGCTTGTCTTTATGTGCTTTTCTTTTACTCAAAAGTAAGAACATTCAAGAAAAACTTATAACTTTATTTTAAAAAAACTAAAAATACCCCTTGACAAAGATAAAACAGAGGAATATACTAATATCAGTTAGGAAATACTAACTTATTTTTAAGCATATTAGTTAGTCAAAACTAACTAAATAGGAGGGAAATCAAAATGCCGTTAATTATTGCTCCTGAAAATAAGGAATTAACAATAATAAAAATACTTGCAGAAGATAAAATTAAAAAACACCTTGAATCTTTAGGGATTGTAGTAAATTCAAAAATAACAATTCTAAATCAAAGTGGAGGAAACGTAATGTGCAAGGTATGCGAAGGAAAAATTGCACTAGATAGAAATCTAGCTACTAAAATTATAGTTGCATAAGGAAGGTGTCGTTATGAATAAGAGATTAGATGAATTTGAAATCGGAAATAAAGGAACAATCGTAAATGTATTGGGAGAAGGAAGAATTAGAAGAAGACTATTTGATATGGGAATAACACCTGGAGCTACTGTTGTACTAAGAAAGAAAGCTCCTTTAGGAGATCCTATTGAAATAACACTTAGAGGATACGAACTAACACTTAGAAAAAGTGAAGCTTCATTTGTAGTTTGTGAGGTGGAATAATGAAAACAATAGCATTAGCAGGAAATCCTAACTGTGGTAAAACCACATTATTTAATGCCTTAACAGGATCAACGGCTCATGTTGGAAACTGGCCAGGTGTAACAGTAGATAAAAAAGAGGGAGTATATAAAAAGACTAAGGAGCCTCTTGCAATTATTGACCTTCCTGGTATATATTCATTATCTCCTTATACTCCAGAAGAGGTAATATCTAGAAATTATATTTTGGATGAAAAACCATCCTGTGTAATAAATGTTGTTGATGTGACTAATCTTGAAAGAAATCTATATTTAACAACTCAGCTCCTTGAGATTGATGTTCCAGTTATAATTGCTTTAAATATGATGGATGTATTAGAAAAAACAGGAGATTCTATTGATCCATTGCTACTAGAACGCAAACTAGGAGTCCCAGTAGTCTGCATATCTGCTCAAAGAGAGGATAATTTGGATTCCTTAATGGATAAGGTATATAATGAAACATTAAGAACAAGACAAGGTCAAACTGTATTAGAAAATGGACCATTGTCTCATTTAATTAAGGACGTGAAAGCGGCTTTTACAGGCCTTAAGGTTGAGCATCCACTATTCCACGCTATTAAGCTTATTGAGAATGATGAACTTGAGGTTAAAAATCATGAACCATTATTAGGAATTGTTGATGAATTCAAGAAAACATATAATGATAAAATATTTGGTAATGATTTAGAGGCAGTTATAGCCGACGCAAGATATAAATATATTACCGATAACTGCTCTATTGCCCATAAGAAAAAACATAAAGCAGATTTCTTAACTAAATCAGACAAGGCTGATAGAGTATTAACTAATAAATGGGCATCTATTCCTATCTTTTTGGTAATATTATTTTTAGTATTTCATTTAACCTTTAGCGAAGATGTATTGTGGCTTGGTAAAATAATTCCATCCTTTGGAGATTGGTGTTCAGAAGAAGGAAATACATTTAAAAGTATTTTCTTTGGCGGAGGCCTAAATTCACCTGGTGTAATTCTAGCTAATGCTGTAACATCTCTAACAGATTGGCTTGCAGGCTTAATTGCTTCATGGTTATCAAGCGCACCAAACTGGGTTTCAGGATTTATTAATGATGGAGTTGTAGCTGGAGTATTTGCTGTATTATCTTTTGTACCACAAATAATGGTTTTATTCCTATTCTTCTCAATTCTTGAGGATTCAGGATATATGGCTAGAGTTGCGTTTATATTAGATCGAATTTTCCGTAAGTTTGGTTTGTCAGGTAGAGCATTTATGCCAATGATTATGGGCTTTGGTTGCTCAGTACCTGCAATGGTTAATACTAGAACCCTTGTAGATGAAAAGGAAAGAACAGCTACAATTAGAGTAATTCCATTCTTTAGCTGTGGAGCGAAACTCCCAATTTTAACAGCTATTGCAGGGGCAATAGTTTCATACTTTGGTTTTGGCAATGCGGATGTAATTACATATTCTATGTATATAGTAGGTATGGCTACAGCTATAATTGCAGTAATTGCAATGAGAAAAACAACAATGCGTGGAGATGTAACACCATTTATTATGGAGCTTCCTGCTTATCATGCACCTAAGTTTAAGGTTTTAATGTTCCACTTATGGGATAAGCTAAAGCACTACATTCAAAAAGCTTTCACAGTAATTTTAGTATCTACAATTGTTATTTGGTTTATTTCCTCATTTAGATGGGATTGGCATATGGTTTCTGAAATAGTTGATGCAGAAGGAAATTTTGTATGCTACAACATAAATGAATCAATTTTGGCATCCTTAGGACAATTAGTTCAGCCACTGTTCACACCTCTTGGCTTTGGATCACAGCTTACTTCATTTGGTTGGGTGTTTGCCGTAGCGGCAGTAACTGGATTAATTGCAAAGGAAAATGTAGTAGCTACACTTGGAGTTTTAGCCGCTACCATTAGTGTTATTTTAAATAATACAGGCTTAATAATAGATGGAAGCTTGGTTGGTTCAATAATAGAGGATGAGAGTGGAATTTCAGCTGTAAGCCAATTAATCGCGGCTACAGGAATTACTTGGCAAGGGTTAATTTCATTTATTGTATTCAATATGACTACAATTCCATGCTTCGCTGCTGTTGCTACAGCTAAGGCTGAACTTAGAAAGAAGACTCTATGGATTACAATTTTATTCTGGGTTTGTGTTTCTTTACTTGTTTCTACAATTATCTATTTAGTACTTTCTTGGTGGTGGACTGTATTTATTATTGCCCTTTTAGCTACAGGTGTATGCTTCTTAGTTCACTACATTAACAAATATCTAGATGCTAAAAAGGTGGCGAATATATAATGACGCTGATTGAAATAATCGTAATAATTTGTATTGTTTTAATATTTCTAGCTGTAATTGGTACATATATTTATAAAAGAATCCACCATATGCCAACAGGCGAATGTGCTTGTTGTAAAAAAAGAATGTTACGAGCTGTAAAATCATGTCAAAAGAACATGAGTAAAACAAATAAATAAAAATCATCAATAAGCATACATAAAGAACTTGTTTTGTTAAAAGAGCAGGTTCTTTTTTTCTTTATTATTGTCAATTTAAATTTTACAACTATTATTTATAAATATATAGTTATATTCCGCTGGTTTTCTTGAAGAAAAAATAGGTAGTATGGTATAATTAATTTACAGATATTAAGTATTAACACTTATATAGTAACTGAGTCAAGGCTTATAGTAGATGTATATAATGAAGAATAAATGCTTGAATTTATAAAAATCTCAGTTGAGGATGAATGATTTTCAAAGAGATAACAACATAACTTATAACACAAAAGGAGCTTGGGTATGATAAATAGTAAAAAATACGAAGATGCTTTAGAATTTGCCACAAAAAAACATCAAGGACAATTCCGTATAGGAGGTCTTCCATATATAACGCACCCTGTAGCGGTTGCTAAATGGCTTTGTGATAAAGGATATGATGAAAGATACATTGTAACTGGACTTTTTCACGATTTACTTGAGGATACTGACGCAACCGAAGAAGAAATTGAGGCTATTGGTGGTAAGGAAGTATTAGAAGCGGTTAAATTGCTTACTAAATATAAAGGCTATAATATGGATGAATATGTAGCTAATATAAGAAAAAATCCAATCGCAAAAGCCGTAAAAACTTCTGACCGTATTCATAATTTAATCTGTGCAGTGGAATGTGATGATGATTTTAAAAGACGTTATATTATAGAGACAATCGATTATTATCTTGATTTAGATGAAGAGATTCCAAAATTATTAAAAAGATTATCTAAAAGTATGGAAAATCCAATTGTTACGGATTAATTTATTAATTATTGAATGCTATTTGGTCAAATATTATATTTGCCTTTAATATAATAAACGATACGAGGATTTTATTGTATGAAATACATTGAAGAAAAATTAAAGTGCTATTATAAAAATGAGCTTGTAAATGAAATACTAAGTGGAATGACAATTAAAAGATATACTACATTTAGAATCAATTCTTTACTCTCTAATAAAGAGGAAGTATTAAAGGCTTTAAATAATCATAAACTTGAAGTTAAAGAAGTACCATTTTATGATATGGCATATATATTATGGGATGGTAATGAAGGAGATTTAACAGCTTTAGATATATATAATGAGGGTAAAATATATCTTCAAAGCTTATCTTCAATGTTGCCACCGATTGTACTGGACCCAAAGGAGAGCCATGCGATATTAGATATGGCTGCGGCTCCTGGTGGTAAGACTACAGAAATCGCGGCATTAACTAATAATAAAGCACAAATTACAGCTTGTGAACTTAATAAGATAAGATCAGAGCGTTTAAAATATAATGTTTCAAAGCAGGGTGCTACATCTGTTCTTGTAATGAACACGGATTCAAGAAACTTAGATGATTTCTTTAGATTCGATGAAGTATTACTAGATGCGCCATGCTCAGGTAGTGGAACAAGAAGTAATGATGAAGAATCTCTTAAAGGATTAACTGATGTGCTAGTTAATAAGTCAATTAATGCTCAAAAAACAATGTTGAAAAAAGCTTTTAAGATTCTTAAAAAAAATGGAACTCTTGTTTATTCAACATGCTCTATTTTTAAATGTGAAAATGAAGATGTAATAAATAGTGTTTTACCAAAAGGGAAATATCAAATTATTCCAATAGAGGTAAATGATGTTAATCTTGAAACTTTACCATCAACAATAGATGGAGTATTAACGGTTAAGCCAAATAAATATTATGAAGGATTCTTTATTGCAAAAATCAAAAAAATAGGAGATTAAAATGATGAATTAAGATGAAATTGCTCTTACACTTGCGGCTAATCTTTTAAATGAGTATAGTAATACAATTAAAAAAGAAGATATTTATGCATTAGTTAATGATTATATAAATGAAGAGGTGGCATATCAGCTATTAATTTTTTCAATGTGTGGATTAAAGATAATTACATGTTAGATACAATTCATAAAGCAACGAAAGTCATAGTTACTAAATATGATACTATTTACATGGAAGATTTAGATACTAAAGATTTATGGTCTAAACAAAAGCTTAAGAAACATAAAAAAATGCTCACATCATCCTTAGGAAAATTAAGAATCCTATTAGAATATAAGTGTGAGCATTATGGTAAGACATTGAAGAAAATAAATAGATATTACACTTCAAGAAACAATGAAAATATACATAGATTTGTATAAAAGATCAATTACTATTGCTAAATATGATTTAATTGTATATAATAAAAATAGAGGAAGCCTATCAACAGGCTACTCCCATTTTTTGAAAAATAAAGGGAAAGCACCGCTGCAACGGTGTTTTTTCTTTCCCTTAAGTTGAAAGAATCAGAATATTATTTCTTTTTCTTTCTATTGATAAATAATATTACTACTTTTATTACTGATAAAGTAATATTAATAATAGCAAGTATTATATCTAACATAAGCTAGAAACTCCTCCTGATTATACGATTAGGAGGACTTATACAAAACTGCATAAGCAACACCTCCTTTGTATGTTTAGGAGTAGCACCGTCATAGGCTTCCTGAAGTATTATATATAAAAATAATTAGATAGTAAAGCCTTAATTTATGTGTCCAGATTTTAAATTTTATCAAAAATAATAAGAAAGTTCACTTTATTTTTTATAATCTAAGCAATATAGTTCATTTTTGAGAAAAAAACAAAAAATATGCTAAAAACCTAGCAAAAATGAGCATAAAAATTTTTTTAAAATTAATACAAAATTTAATACGAAATGAATTATTAGTATTGATAAATATAGTTTTATTGAATATAATAAAAATAGAGGAAGCCTATCAACAGGCTACTCCCAGAATTTTTTAAAATTAAGGGAAAGCACCGTTGCAGCGGTGTTTTTTCTTTCCCTTAAGTTGAAAGAATCAGAATATTATTTCTTTTTCTTTCTATTGATAAATAATATTGCTACTTTTATTACTGTTAAAGTAAAATTAATAATAGCAAGTATTATATCTAATATAAGTTAGAAAGTTCCTCCTGATTATACAATTAGGAGGACTTATACGTTGTTTATCAGTTGAAAGTTATAGGCTTCTTAATAAATAAAACTAAAAACTGTTTTTAATGATGTGAACTGGCTCTAAAAAAGTAGACAGTTAAGAAAAAAAGGGAAACAACAATATCAAATTAGTATTGTTGGTTCCTCTTTTGTGCTACTATAAGGCTAGGAGGCCTTATTTATGTCTAATATAATTTTCACTAAAGAGCAACA
>CAMELE010000055.1 GCA_945923475.1 uncultured Mollicutes bacterium | reverse complement strand
AAATTATACTAGTACCCTTTTTTTATTTATTGTCTACTAAACTGGTACCACTTCAATGTGCACCAGCTTTGGTGCATATTTTATTTAAAATGTATTGACAATATAGTATAATCAATGTATACTAATTGTACAGTTGAACAATTGTTCAATTGATGAAAGGAGTTATAATATGAATGAACACGATGCTTTAATTGATAGAATCAAACAACAAATTCCAAATGAAGAAGTTTCATTTGATTTAGCAGAATTATTTAAGGTTTTTGGAGATTCTACTAGAACTAGAATACTGTCTGTACTTGAAATATCAGAATTATGTGTTAATGATATATGTGATGTTCTTTCAATGACTAAATCAGCTGTTTCACATCAGCTAAGAATATTAAAGTCTGCTAAGCTCGTTAAAGGAAGAAAGAGAGGTAAAGAGGTTTACTATTCATTAGATGATGAGCATGTTAGCAAAATATTTGAATGTGCCTTAGAGCATATATATGAATAGGAGGAGTAGAGAAAAATGATTAAAAGCTTTAAAATTGAAATTGATTGTGCAGTATGTGCCTCAAAGGTTGAGGATGCAATTAAAAAAATTGATGGAGTTAATAGCGCAAGTGTTAACTTTATTTCTCAAAAAATGATTCTTGATTTAGATGATAGTAGATATGATGAGATTATGAAGAAAATAAGAAAAACCGCAAAGAAAATCGAGCCTGATTTTGAGATTGTTGAGTAGAATATATGACTAAAAAGCAAAAAAAGAATTTAAAAAGAATTATTATTGCGATAAGTTTATTTCTTATAGTTTTTATAGGTAATCTCATATTTAAGTGCTTTCCTCGCTTTGAGGAAGGTATTTCATCAATCATTCCATATAAATATGGATTTTTATTAACTTTTGGTTTATATTTCTTGATTTATATTTATATTGGTCATGATGTTATAAAAAAAGCGATATTAAATATTTTTCATGGTCATATGCTTGACGAAAATTTTTTGATGTTTGTAGCTACAGTTGGAGCTTTTTCTTTAGGGTTATATCAAGGTTTTAATGGTAAAGACGCGGATGGATTTGACGAGGGATGTGCTGTTTTATTGTTTTATCAAGTAGGAGAATGGTTTCAAAGCTATGCTGTTTCAAAATCACGAAAGTCTATATCAGACTTGATGGACATTAAGCCTGATTATGCCAATTTATATAATGGAAATGATATAGCTATGGTTAGCCCTGATGAGGTTAAGATTGATGATGTTATTTTGGTTAAGCCTGGTGAAAGAATACCTCTTGATGGAGTTATTGTTAATGGTGAAAGTGCAATAGATACATCATCGTTAACTGGTGAATCTAAGCCATTTGATGCGTCTACTGGTGATAAAGTTATAAGTGGTACAGTAAATTTAACTCAATCAATCGATGTAAAGGTTACAAGCACATTTGCTACATCAACTGTAACTAAGATTTTGGATTTAGTTGAAAATGCTACAAACCAAAAGGCTAAATCTGAGAATTTTATAACTAAATTTGCAAAGGTTTATACACCACTTGTTGTGGCATGTGCTATCTTATTAGCAGTAATACCAAGTATCATTACTAAAGATGTATATACATGGATGTATAGGGCTTTAAGCTTTTTGGTTGTTTCCTGTCCATGTGCGTTAGTAATTTCAATTCCATTATCTTTTTTCTCAGGAATTGGTGGAGCCTCAAGGAATGGTATATTGATTAAGGGCTCTGCATATATAGATGAGTTTAATAAAGCTAATACATTTGTTTTTGATAAAACTGGAACTTTAACTAAAGGAAACTTTAAAGTAACTGAGGTTATTCCTTTAAAAAATAAGGATGAAATATTAAGGATAGCAGCTATTGCTGAGGGTGATTCTAATCATCCGATTGCTAAATCAATTAAAGAGGCATATTCTTGTGAATCTCAACATGATAAATATGTTCTAACAAACATTAGTGGTAAGGGAATTATAGCTGAAGGAAAAGATATAATTTATTGTGGTAATGAAAAATTAATGGAGCAATTTGGTATTGAGTATAGTCGTCATAATGGGATAGGAACTGTTATATATGTTGCAAAAAATAATAGTTTCATAGGCTCTATTCTAATAAGTGATGAAATAAAAGAGGATACTAAGGCGACAATTGATTATTTAAATCAAGTCGGTAATACAATAATGCTTACAGGAGACAATGAAGAAGTTGCTAAAAATGTAGCTAATGTGACGGGTGTAAAAGAATATCATCATTCTTTACTTCCACAAGATAAGGTTGCTTTAGTTGAAAAAATTAAAGAAAAAAGTCAGGGAAATGTAGTATTTGTTGGAGACGGAATAAATGATGCACCAGTTCTTGTTACATCAGATATTGGAATATCTATGGGTGGACTTGGTAGCGATGCCGCAATAGAAGCCTCTGATATAGTACTAATGCACGATGATTTAAAGTGTATTCCAATTTTAAAAAGAATTGCTAAAAAAACAATGCAAATTGTGTATGAAAACATCATTTTTGCATTGGGTATAAAGGCTTTAATATTAGTTTTAGCTGCCCTTGGTTATGCGTCTATGTGGCTTGCAGTAATTGGGGATGTTGGTGTAGCAGTACTTGCAATCCTAAATGCAATGCGAGCAAATAAAAAATACAAAAGCTAAAGTATTAGATTAAGACAAATATATATGCTATAATTGAGCATGGATGGTGATTATATGCGCTATTATGCAGTAAGAAATGGTAATAAAACAGGAATTTTTACCGATTGGGAAGAATGTAAAAAATCTGTATATTCATATCCTAATGCTGAATTTAAGTCATTTAGTACTAAGGAAGACGCATTAGCATATTTAACTGGTGAGTCAAAGGCTACTAACGATGATAATCCATTTGGATATGTTGATGGTTCATATAATGCTGTTAATCAAGAATATAGCTTTGGTGCTATAATTGTGATTGATGGGGTTATGTATAGATTTAAAAAAAGATTTGAAAAAGATGAAGATTCCAAATCAAGAAATGTTGCAGGAGAAATAAAGGGTGCCGCATTCTTAATTAACTATGCAATTAAAGAGGGAATTAAAGAACTAGATTTATACTATGACTATATAGGTATTGAAAAGTTCTATACAAATGAGTGGAAGGCCTCAACAGCCATTGCAACAAAATATGTCAAATTTGCTGAAACTGCAAAACAAAAGATAAAGGTTAATTTTATTAAGGTTAAGAGTCACTCTAACGTTGAATATAATGATTTAGTTGACTCCCTTGCTAAGGAAGCCTTGGGAATTAATTAAGGTTTTAAGGCATAGCATATCGTTATGCTTAAACGTATAATTTTTTATAACTTCGATATTCTCGTTACCTTTGCCAAAGATAATGAGAATATCTTTTTCTTTCATTAAACTAAGAGCTAAAGCAATCGCCTCATGTCTACTTAGAGTTATATAGTAATCAGTTCTAATTTTAGATGATAAATCCTTTATTATTGAAAATAATGATTCATTTTTAGGATCCTCACTGGTTAATATCACAACATCAGAATATGTGCTTGCAACTAGACCCATTAATGGTCTTTTTTTTCTATCTTTTCCACCTTGAGCTCCAAAAATAGTGAATATTTTTCCTTCCTTCAAAGGAACTAGGCTTAGAAGAAGAGATTTAAAAGCCTGTGGTGTATGCCCGAAATCAACAATAAAATGTCTATTGTAGGAATTAAAATATTCAAATCTACCATCAATATGAATGTTATTGGCTAATGCATTTTTAATAATGTTTAATGGTATTCCTAATTCATATGTATAGGCAATTGCTCCTAAGGTATTGTACACATTATAATTTCCAAAAAGATTAATGTTAATTTGATCTAATAAAATATTCTTATAATATAAGTCAAATTCAAGATGATAAAAATCATATCGAATATTTTTAGCCTTATAGTCCCCATTATTTATCCCATAGCTTATAATTCTGTGTCTTATTTTGCTTATAATATAATTATAATATTTACTATCCTCATTAATAATACATATGGCATCATTGCTTAGTAAATTTAAAAGCTTAAGCTTACAGTCTAGGTATGATTTCATTGTTTTATGAGTATTTAAGTGTTCATTGCTTAAATTTGTAAATAAAAAGGCATCAAAGGATAAAAACGTACCTCGGTTATCTAATATACCTTCACTAGACATTTCTATTACAGCAAACTTGATGTTATTTAAATAAGCTTCCTCAAGAGTATTGTAAATAATAGCATTAGAAGGTGTAGTATTGGATGTGTTAATATGAGTATTGGAATAATAAATACCGTTTGTCCCGATTAAAATTGATTTTGAAAATGTGTCAAGTATTTTATGAATTAAAGTAGAGGTTGTAGTTTTACCGTCGGTACCTGTTACGGCAATTTTTTTAAGATGTTCGTGTCCATGATAATAAAAATGAAGTAATGATTCAAGAAGTCTTTTTGGTTCACTTGAGTATAAAGAAGGATATGAATCTAAATGACGTGATGAGATTATAAAGCTTGCCCCACTTGAAATAGCATCTGCAATATAGCTTTCACCATTATGGTTTTTACCCCTCCATGCGACGAAAAGATCTCCAGGTTTAACTAGTCTAGAATCATCCTTAATGTTGTTGAAACTAATACTAATTTTCCATTTGTTAAAGTAGTCGTTTAAATTCATTTAATCACCTATGATATATTTTCCCACTTATTGATGCTATTATACTGTAATTGGACATACAGATGCTGAAATTATTATTGATTAAATTATTTTAAAAAAAGTTTGGATATTTGTATTAGTTAAGCAAGTAGTTATAGTTTATATGAGAAAATACGATAAGCTATCAAAAATAAACATAATTCTTATCAAATTTATTAATACTATTGATAAATATAGTTTTATTGGATATAATAAAAATAGAGGAAGCCTATCAACAGGCTACTCCCATAATTGATAATTAAGGAAAAGCACCGTTGGCGCGGTGTTTTTCTTTCCCTTAAGTTGAAAGAATCAGAATGTTATTTCTTTTTCTTTCTATTGATAAATAATATCACTATTTTTATTACTGTTAAAGTAATATTAATAATAGCAAGTATTATATCTAACATAAGTTAGAAAGTTCCTCCTGATTATACAATTAGGAGGACTTATACAAAACTGCATAAGCAACACCTCCTTTGTATGTTTAGGAGTAGCACCGTCATAGGCTTCCTGAAGTATTATATATAAAAATAATTAGATAGTAAAGCCTTAATTTATGTGTCCAGATTTTAAGTTTTATCAAAAATAATAAGAAAGTTCACTTTATTTTTTATAAGCTAAGCAATATAGTGTATTTTTGAGAAAAAAGATAAAAAATGCCATAAAACTGGCAAAAATGAGCATTAAAAATAATTTGTATATTAAGACAAAATTTAATACGAAATGAATGATTACTATTGATAAATATAATTTAATTGAATATAATAAAAATAGAGGAAGCCTATCAACAGGCTACTCCCATTATTTGTAAAATAAAGGGAAAGCACCGCTGCAACGGTGTTTTTTTATGCATTAAAGAGATTAAAAAAATAAAGTGATTTATATTTGAAAGTATTTTTAAATACTTTTACAGTGCTCTTTATATTGGAGTGTTTGTTTGTTATAATATAAAAGGAAAATACTATGTTTGGTGATGCTATGTTTAAACTAGAAAGTAAATTTAAGCCATTTGGTGATCAACCAAAGGCTATAAGTGATATTGTAAATAATTTTAATGATGGACAAAAAGAACAAGTACTACTTGGTGCAACAGGTACTGGTAAAACCTTTACTATTTGCAATGTTATTGCACAAGTAAATAAACCTACCTTGGTTTTAGCTCATAATAAAACCTTAGCTGGACAATTATATAATGAGATTAAATCTTTTTTTCCAAATAATCACGTTGAATATTTTATATCATATTATGATTATTATCAGCCAGAAGCCTACGTAGTTTCTAGTGACACATTTATTGAAAAGGATGCAAAAATAAATGAAGAAATTGATGAAATGCGTCATCGTGCAACAGCTGCATTAATAGACTATAAGGATACTATAGTTGTAGCCTCTGTATCATGTATATATGGTATAGGAGATCCAGAGGACTACAAAAATTCGATGATATGTCTAAGGCGTGGGGAGAAGATAAAGCTTGAAAAGCTATTAGATAGCTTGATTAATATGCAATATGATCGAAATGAATTCGATTTTAAAAGAGGAACCTTCAGATTAAGAGGAGATGCTCTTGAAATAATTCCAGCATCTGAGCATAAAGCAGGAATAAGAATCGAATTTTTTGACGATGAAATTGATCGGATAAGAACATTTGATATATTAACTGGTCAAACTTTAGATGATTTAGAATTTATTAACATATTTTCTGCCACTCACTTTGTGACTAATAAGGATAAGCTTGATGAGGCTATAAGAAGAATAGAGGAAGAACTTAAGGAGCAAACTAAAAAGTTTTTAGATGAAGGTAAGCCACTTGAGGCTGAAAGAATTCAGTCAAGAACTAAGTATGATGTGGAAATGCTAAGGGAAATAGGTACATGTAGTGGTGTTGAAAACTACTCAAGGCATTTAACACTAAGAGCAGAAGGGGAAACTCCAGCTACGCTTTTAGATTTCTTTCCTAAGGATTTCTTACTTGTTATAGATGAAGCTCACGCCACTGTACCACAAATTAGAGGAATGTATAATGGAGATAGAGCAAGAAAGGAAAATCTTGTTAATTATGGTTTTCGCCTTCCATCAGCATTAGATAACAGACCTTTAAAGTTTGATGAATTTGAGCAAAAACTTGATAAGGTTTTGTATCTTTCCGCAACTCCAGGTGATTATGAAATGTCTAAAAATTTACCGGTTATTGAGCAAATTATTAGACCAACAGGTCTTTTAGATCCAATAATTGAAGTAAGACCTACTAAAGGTCAGGTTGATGATTTATATCAAGAAATAATCAAGAGAAATGAGCGTAATGAAAGAACTTTAATTACAACACTTACGATTAAAATGAGTGAGGATTTAACGGCATATTTTAAGAATTTAGGACTTAAAGTTGCATATCTACATTCTGAGATTAAGGCATTAGAAAGACTTGAGATATTAAGAGATTTAAGACTGGGAGTTTATGATTGCTTAGTAGGTATAAACCTTTTAAGAGAGGGGCTTGATTTACCAGAGGTAAGTTTAGTTGCGATACTAGATGCAGACAAGCAAGGCTTCTTACGTTCAGAAAGAAGCTTGATTCAAACAATAGGTAGAGCTGCTCGTAATGAAAATGGAGAGGTAATTATGTATGCTGATTCTATTTCTCCTTCAATGGAATATGCGATAGGAGAAACAAAACGTCGTCGAGATATTCAGGTGAAATATAATGAAGAGCATAATATCACACCTAAAACAATAAGAAAGGATATTCAAGAGTCAGTATCAATTAAGCATAAAGCTTTAGAAGAAAAGAAGACTAAAAACAAAAAGATGTCAAGACTTGAGCGAGAACAGCTTATTGAATCCCTTGAGGAGGAAATGCGTGCTTATGCTAAAGAGTTGAATTTTGAAATGGCAGCTCAGGTTAGAGACGCAATAATGGAATTAAAGAAGGATAGTTAATATGCATAGTTTAAAGGAATTATATAAAATCGGAAATGGACCATCTAGTTCACATACAATAGGACCTAAAAGAGCAACACTTTTGTTTTTGAAGAAAAATCCAAACGTTGATTATGTTAGGGTAACTCTTTATGGCTCTTTAGCTTTAACAGGGAAAGGGCATTTAACAGATTATATTATTGATAAAACGTTGGGTGAGATTAAGCATGATATTGAGTTTAACTATTTCGAATACGTCAAGCATCCTAATACAATGGTTTTTGAAGGATATGTAGGAGATAAGCTTATCGATAAAGAGGTTATTTTATCAATTGGCGGAGGTTCAATTAAGGTTGAAGGAGAACCTCTTGAAGAAATTGAAGATATATATCCTTTAGAGCATATATATGAAATAAAGGCATATTGTAAAGAAAATAATATAGAATTTAAGGATTATGTATATAGATATGAACCTGATATTAAGGAATATTTAGAATTGATTTATAATAAGATGCTAGAATCAATAAAAAGAGGGTTAACTACCTCAGGTCTATTGCATGGTTCTTTAAAGGTTGTACGTAAGGCTAAAAATATTTATGATGGAATTAAAGAAGAAAAAAATAAAGTTCTAAAAATGAAAAGAACTCTGACATCATATGCGTATGCAGTAGCTGAGGAAAATGCTGCAGGAGGTGAGATTGTTACAGCTCCAACGTGTGGTGCATCTGGTGTTCTTCCAGCATGCTTAAAATATGCGGAGGATAGTAATAATTACTCTCATGATGAAATACTTGATGCTCTTGCAGTGGCAGGCCTTTTTGGTAATGTTATTAAGTTTAGCGCATCGATTAGTGGGGCTGAGGCAGGATGCCAGGCTGAAATAGGCTCAGCTTGTGCTATGGCTGCAGCATTTGTAGCCTCTTTACATAATCTGGATTTAGATTCAGTTGAGCAAGCTGCTGAAATTGCCCTTGAGCACCACTTGGGATTAACCTGTGATCCAATACTTGGTTATGTTCAAATCCCTTGTATTGAACGTAATGCTGTCGCTGCACTTAGAGCCTATGATGCAGCTGATTTGGCTCAGATGCTAAATAGCAAGGATTCTAAAATTAGCTTTGATTTAGTATGTAAGACAATGCTAGAAACTGGTCATGATTTAGGCGAATCATATCGTGAAACATCAATTGGTGGATTAGCAAAAAATTATAAGGAGTAAACAAATTATGAAGCTTGGTGATACTTTAACTCTTTCTATTATTGATTATGATCATGAAGGAAGAGGAGTAGCAAAGGAAAATGGATTTCCAATTTTTGTATGTCATGCATTAAAAGGAGAGGTCATTAAGGGTAAAATTGAATATATAAATAAAAACTATGCTCAAGCAAGTATTGTTAAGGTTATAGAAGAATCACCAGCTAGATGTCATAATGTTTGTAAATACTATACACTATGTGGTGGCTGCAATATCTTTCATATGGACTATGATGAGCAGTTAAGATTTAAGCATGATATGGTTAAAACAACTTTAAAGAGAATCGGAAATATTGATTTTGAGGTTGATCCTGTTGTTAAAAATCCTAATCCTTTACATTATCGAAACAAGATAATTGTTCCGTTTAAAGAAGAAAACGGTTGTGTATTATCAGGATTTTTTGAGGCAAAGAGTCATAAGCTTGTCCCTCAGGACCAATGCTTAATCGAAAATGAACACGCAAGAATAATAATTGAGGATTTAAAAAAGGAATTTGAAGAAAGAAATGTTAGCATCTATGATGAGCAAACTCATAAGGGATTAGTTCGAAATGTAATGCTTAGAGCAAATAAGGATAATGAACTAATGCTTGTGCTAATTGTGACTAAAGAAAATATAACCATAAACATTATTCTAAGCAAAATATTTGATTTGCATAAAAATATTAAATCGGTTTATTTAAATATAAACAATAAACCAACAAATGTAATATTGTCTCCTGATGGCTTTAAGCATTTATATGGAGATAAATATATTATAGAGGATATAAATGGACTTAAATTTAAGGTTCATCCAAATAGTTTTTTGCAGGTTAATCATGATCAAGCAGAGGCAATGTATAATTTAGTACTTGATCATTTAGGAAATGATAGGAAGCAAAACGTAATTGATGCATATTGTGGAATCGGCTCAATAACCTTAAATTTAGCATTAAAGGTTAATCATGTATATGGCATTGAAGTAGTCCCTCAAGCAATTATGAATGCAAAAGAGAACATGGGATTAAATAATATTACTAATGCTACATTTATTTGTGGCAAATGTGAAGAGGAAATACAAAAGCTTGTTAAGGTTGATAATGTAGATGCAATAGTGTTTGATCCACCTAGAAAGGGCTGTGATAAGCATTTCTTAGATACGGTTATTGCAATGAAAATTAAAAAAATTGTTTATGTCTCTTGTCTTCCACAAAGCTTGGCTAGAGATTTAAGGTACTTAATAGATAATGGATACGAATTAAAAAGAGTTACTCCCTTTGATTTATTCAGTCAGTGTTCTCATGTAGAGTGCGTTTGCTTGCTTACGAAGGTGAATTAGTAAAATAATTTATATCACAATAATTATACATATAATTATAAATGGCCTTGTTGACGTGTTTATAGACGTTTTAAAGGCCTTTTTCTTTTATATCAACTAGCTAAATAAACATAAAAATAGCAAAAATTAGATAAGTTGTAATGCCTTTATTATCCCATAGGGATACTGGAAATTAAGCAGGCTGATATATTTTGGGTAAAAAATACTACTATTGAATAGTGATTATTTTGAGTCAGTGAAAAATGCTGATCTTTTTATTTATTATTAACCGTGAATTAATAGTGCTCCAGTGTACCTGTATAATGGAATTGTACAAAAGTGATTGGATATTAAAAATTATAAAGAAGCATTCCTCCATGAGTAAGTACAAATAATAAAACATATATTATTATATTCTTAAGGTTA
>CAMELE010000054.1 GCA_945923475.1 uncultured Mollicutes bacterium | reverse complement strand
CCGCTTTTCAGTTCTCACCTGCATAGCAGGCGGTTTTTATGTGAGGCATTCGCCTCACATAATAAAAAATAAATCGAAATATTTCGATTTATCATTATAATTAATTATGCATTTATCCAAGATTCATCTTGAGGATTCTCTTTAAATTTGCGTACTTTTGCTGCCTCAGAAGCGGAAATATAGTTAAGCTCTACAGCAGCGTCAATTAATTCATCAAATGTTGCTAAGCTTGTATACTCACAATTAGCATTTGCAAATGCATCAACAGCTTTCTTCATTTGATATGTAAAAATTGAAATAACTCCAAGAACCTCAAGTCCTTCACTTCTTAAAGCTTCAACAGCCTCAAGGGAAGATCCTCCAGTTGAAATTAAATCTTCAATTAATACAACCTTTTGACCCTTTTCAAATTTACCTTCTATTTGATTTTGTCTACCATGATCCTTAGCTTTCCCACGTACATATCCACATGGCTTTCCTAAAAAATATGCTGCTAGAGTTGCATGAGGAATACCTGCAGTTGCAGTTCCCATTACAATCTCACATTCTGGATACTTCTTTGAAATAATTTCCGCCATTTTTTTAGCAACATTGCTTCTAATTTCTGGATAAGATAAAGTAAGTCTATTATCACAATAAATTGGTGATTTAATTCCTGAAGCCCAAGTAAATGGCTTAGTAGGAGATAAAAATACTGCCTTAATATCTAATAAATTCTTTGCAATTTCATTCATATTATTCACCCATAAAATCCTTTCTTATACTTAAATATGCTTCAACTGGTGAAGTTGCTCTTGTAATAGGTCTTCCTACTACTATATAATTTGTTCCAAGCTCTCGAGCCTGAGCCGGAGTTGTAACTCTAACCTGATCATCGGCTACTACTTGAGGACGAATACCTGGAGTTACGGTAATGAATTCTTCTCCACATGCTTCCTTAATTGCTCTTACCTCAAGTGGTGAACATACTACACCATCAAGGCCAGCTTCTTTTGCACACTTTGCATATCTTACAACAGAGTCAATTACCTCGCCAGGTATACCCTGCTCATCATTCATTTGCTCTTTTGATGTTGATGTTAATTGGGTAACCGCAATAACCTTAGGTTTGTTTTCCATTCCTTCAAATGCTTCCATCGCAGCCTTCATCATTTTAATACCACCTGCAGCGTGAACATTTACAATATCAACACCAAGAGTTGCAAGTCTTTTCATCGCACTTTTTACAGTATTAGGAATATCATGAAGCTTTAAATCTAAGAAAACCTTATGTCCTAGCTTTTTAATTTCACTTATAATTGATGGTCCTTCACTATAAAACAGCTCCATACCACACTTAACATATAATGATTCATTTTTAAATTGGCTTAAAAATTCTAACGCTTTTTCCTTTGATTCAAAATCTAATGCAACTATAACCATATTACTTATTTTCCTTTCTATGAGCATATCCGATAGCTTCTTTAATATCATTAAATCCATATTTTTCTAAAACATCAGGAAGCTCTTCAATTATCTTTTTTGATGCATATGGATCGATTAAATTTGCTGTACCAACCATTACTGCACTTGCACCGGCATATAAAAATTCAAGTACATCCTCTGCATTCATGATTCCGCCCATTCCAATGATTGGAATATTTACCGCATCATATACCTGGTATATCATTCTTATTGCCACAGGCTTAATGGCAGGACCAGAGAAGCCTCCCGTTTTGTTAGCTAAAACAGGACGACCAGTTCTTAAATCTATACGCATACCCATTAATGTATTTATCATTGTAATGCCATCAGCTCCTGCTTTTTCAACTGCCTTGGCAATTGACACAATATCACTAACATTTGGTGATAATTTTACATAAAGAGGCTTTTTAGATACAGCCTTAACTGCCTTTGTAATTTCGTAAGCAGATTCTGGGCTTGTACCAAATGCTAACCCACCTTGATGAACATTTGGACAAGATATATTAAGCTCAAATGCTTTAATTTTATCTACTTCAGATAATCTTTTTGCAACCTCGCAATAATCCTCAATGGTATTTCCTGCAATATTTGCGATAATTTCTGTATCAATATTTGCAAGTTCAGGTATTTTTTTCTCCATAACAGCATCAATACCAGGGTTTGCAAGGCCAATTGCATTAAGCATTCCTCCGTAAACCTCACATACACGAGGAGTAGGATTTCCTAGTCTTTGTTCTTTTGTTGTAGCTTTAAGACAAATACCACCTAAAATTGATATATCATATAAAGAATTAAGCTCTTCACCAAATCCACAAGTACCAGACGCAGGGATAATTGGATTTTTTAAATTTAAACCAGGAAGACTTACATTAAGCTTTGTCATAATTAATTACCCCCAATTCAAACACTGGACCTTCTTTACATACTCTTAGCATACCTTTTTTTAGTTCTCTTGGACGACATGCACAGCCGTAACAAATACCAATTCCGCAGGCCATTCTTTCCTCAAAGGAAATATAACCCTCCTTTTGTCCGTAGTACTTCTTATCAATTGCCTCAAGCATTCTTGATGGTCCACACGCATAAACAACATCAAAATCAATATTATATTCCTCAATTGCCTTTATTACATTACCATGGAATCCATATGAGCCATCATCAGTAGTAACTATAACCTTACCATACTTACTTAGTTCATTTTCAAGAATAACCTGACTCTTGTCTCTAAATCCAAGTACAAAAGTAATTTCATTATCACTTACTAAGCTTTTAGCAAGGTAGTATAGAGGTGGGACACCAATTCCTCCACCTACTATAAGCACCTTCTTTTTACTAACACGCGGAAACCCTGACCCTACAGGTCCAAGTACACTAACTGTAGATCCTTCTTTATATGTTGACAATTCCTTAGTACCAGCACCAACAACACGATAAATTATACTCAAGCTTTTTTCAGTACAATCAAATACAGAAATAGGTCTTCTTAATAACAAGCTAGAATCATTAATTTTAACATTAACAAACTGTCCTGGCAAAGCTTTTAAATCACCCTCAAATGTCATTTTATAAATATCATTTGTCAAAGGCTTATTTTCAATAATCTTTAAGTCATTTACAATCATTAAATTGTACCTACCTTCATTGTAATCTCATCTAAAACATTAAGTAATGCTTTACATGTATCTAAGGATGTAAATACAGTTACATTATTTTCAACTGCTACACGTCTAATTATGAATCCATCATTATTTTGAGTAACACCATCAGATGTATTTACAACATATGAAACATGGCCCTTTCTAAGTGAATCTAATATCTCATCAGAACCCTCAGATATTTTTTTCTTAATTCTGGTCTTAATTCCATGATTTTTCAAGAAATTAGCTGTACCCTTTGTAGCTTCAATATTAAATCCAAGCTCATAGAATCTCTTAATTAAAGGCAAGGCCTCTTCTTTTGTTGAATCAGCTAATGTTACTAAAACAGTACCATAATTTACAACACGCATATTTGAAGCCTTTAAAGACTTATAAATAGCTCTATTTAATGATTCATCATAACCAATAGCTTCTCCTGTTGATTTCATTTCTGGAGAAAGGACAGTATCTAATCCTCTTAGCTTATTATTTGAGAATGTAGGAGTCTTAACATAATACATCTTTTGAGCAGGAGCTAAGCCTTCCTCATACCCTTGCGATTCAAGAGACAATCCTAATATGACCTTAGTAGCTATATTTGCTAAATTATATTTAGAAGCTTTTGATAAGAAAGGAACAGTTCTTGATGAACGAGGATTAACCTCAATAATATATACATCATCTTTATCATCTACAATAAATTGAATATTGAATAAACCAATAATCCCGATTGCTTTACCTAGTGCAATAGTATACTTTGTAATAGTTTCCTTAACCTTATCAGTTAATGACATAGGTGGATAAACTGACATAGAATCTCCTGAGTGAACACCGGTAGCCTCAATTAGCTCCATGATTCCTGGAATAAACACTCTACGTCCATCACAAATCGCATCAACCTCGACCTCTCGGCCCTTAATATACTTATCGATTAACACTGGCTGACCTGGTGATGCTTCAAATGCGTTATCAAGATACTTATGAAGTTGAACTTCATCGTATACAACCTGCATTGCACGACCACCTAGTACATAGCTTGGACGAACAAGGACTGGATATCCAAGTTTATTTGCAACAAGAGAAGCCTTTGATTTATCCATAATAGTATCACCATTTGGCTTCGGAATTCCAAGCTTAATTAAAAGTTCATTAAATAGCTCTCTATCCTCCGCATTAGCAATTGCATTATTATCACTACCAAGCATTGGGACATTAAACTTAGCTAGCTTATCCGCAAGGTTAATTGCAGTTTGACCACCAAGCTCAACAATAACTCCAAATGGGTTTTCAAGTTCGATAATATTCATAACATCCTCAGTTGTTAGAGGTTCAAAGTATAATTTATCAGAAATAAGATAATCTGTAGAAACGGTCTCTGGATTATTATTGATTACAATAGCCTCATAACCCATTTCCTTAATTGCCCAAATTGCATGAACTGTTGAATAATCAAATTCTACTCCCTGACCAATTCTAATTGGACCAGATCCAATTACAATAATCTTTTTCTTATCTGTAGAAATTGACTCATTATATTTATCATATGTCGAATAGAAGTATGGCACATATGCACTAAACTCAGATGCACATGTATCAATCATTTTATATACAGGTCTTACTCCCATATCAAAACGCATCTTAGTCATTGTAATCTCATCAAATCCATAAATTTGACCTAAATATTTATCAGAGAATCCCATTGTCTTAGCTTCATACAACAATTCCTTTGTTAAAGAATTAGTTTTAAGCTTGTTTTCCATCTTAACAATGTTTTCAAACTTAGTTAGGAAAAAATGATCAATTTTTGTTAAATCAAATATTTCATTTATCGAAACATTTCTTCTTAATAACTCCATAATTTGATATAATCTTTCATCAGTTGGAGTTTTAATAGCCTCCATCAAGCTTTCAGTTGAGACACTGTCATACTTAGCTAAATATGCGTGGCAAACACCAGTTTCAAGGCTTCTTACACCCTTTAGTAAAGACTCCTCAAATGTACGAGCTATACTCATAACCTCACCAGTGGCCTTCATTTGCGTAGATAGTGTATTATCTGCATTCTTAAATTTATCAAATGGGAATCTAGCAAGCTTTGTAACAACATAGTCTAAGCTTGGTTCAAATGAAGCTTTTGTGTTCGCAATATCAATTTCGTCTAGATTTAGACCTACTGCGATTTTGGCAGAAACACGAGCAATTGGATAACCTGACGCTTTAGATGCTAAGGCAGATGAACGGCTAACACGAGGATTAACCTCAATTACATAATAATCAAACGAATCAGGATCAAGAGCAAATTGAACATTACATCCACCCTTAATATCTAGTGCTCTAATAATCTTTAACGCACTATTTCTTAGCATTTGATATTCTTTATTTGTCAAAGTTTGCGAAGGACAAACAACCATTGAATCTCCAGTATGAACACCAACTGGATCAATATTTTCCATATTACAAATAGTAATAGCTGTATCATTACCATCACGCATTACTTCATATTCAATTTCCTTATATCCCTTAATTGATTTTTCAATTAGGATTTGACCAACAGGTGATAATTTAAGTGCAAACTTTGCAAGCTCACGAAGTTCTTCATCACTATCCGCAAAGCCTCCACCAGTACCACCTAATGTAAATGCTGGTCTAACAATAATTGGATATCCAATTCTGTTTGCAACCTCAATCGCTTGATCAATTGATGTTGCAATATCTGATTCACATACTGGCTCCCCAATTTGAAGACATAGTTCCTTAAATAACTCACGATCCTCAGCCTTTTCAATCGCATCAAAGGAAGTTCCTAAAACTTCAACCTGACATTCATCTAGAATTCCCTTTTTTGCTAATTGTACCGCTAAATTAAGACCTGTTTGCCCACCTAATGTACATACAATTCCATCAGGACGCTCATATCTTATAATTCTTGACACAAATTCAAGGTCAAGTGGTTCCATATAGATTTTATCTGCAACAGCCTTATCTGTCATAATTGTAGCAGGATTTGAGTTAATTAATACAACCTCATATCCTTCTTCCTTTAAAGCAAGACAAGCTTGAGTACCTGCATAATCGAATTCGGCTGCCTGGCCAATTACAATAGGTCCAGAACCAATAACTAATATTTTGTGAATATCTAAACGTTTAGGCATTTTTCTTATCCCCCTTAAAGTCTTTCATATTTAATACAAACTTATCAAATAAGTACTCTGAATCCTCTGGACCAGCTGCACTTTCTGGGTGATATTGAACAGAAAATACTTTATTTTCATCATCACATACACCTTCAATTGTATTATCTAATAAGTTAATATGAGTTTTTCTTAAGCCGGTTCCATTAAGTGATTCCTCAAGCACTGCATATGAATGATTTTGGCTTGTTATTTCAATGTGACCTGTTTCTATATTCTTGACCGGATGATTTCCACCACGATGGCCAAACTTAAGTTTATATGTTTTTGCACCATATGCTAAAGATATAATTTGATGCCCTAGACAAATTCCAAAAATCGGTAATTTACCCTTAAGGCTTCTTACAAGCTCTATAGCTTTAGGATTGTCCTCGGGATCTCCAGGTCCATTTGATAAGAATAATCCATCTGGATTTAAGGCTAAAACCTCTTCCGCAGTTGCATTATAAGGTAATACTGTTACATTACATTTCTTCTCGTTTAGTTTTCTAATAATATTCATTTTTGTACCAAAGTCAATACATACAACGTGATATTTTGCATATAGACCGCGCGATACAAATTTACGTTTAGTTGATACTTGTGATACCTGGTTGTGTGGCTCCTTATAATTGTTTAAAATCTCTAAGCATTCTGCCATTGGTCTTTCTGAATCAGTAATCAAACCAATTTGAGAACCCTTATCGCGAATAATCCTAGTAAGTTGTCTTGTATCTATTCCGCCAAATAGGCCACACTCAGAATCTAAAAACATTTCTCTTAATGTTTGAGTATAACGGAAATTTGAAGGACAATCATTATATTCATGACAAATCATTGCAGTTAAATGACATTTTTTAGATTCATGGTCATCCGCATTAACACCATAATTTCCGATAAGAGGATATGTCATTACAACAATTTGATCCTTATATGATGGGTCAGTCGCAATTTCTTGGTATCCAACCATAGATGTATTAAATACTAATTCGCCAATAAAATCCTTATCAGCTGCATAGCTTATTCCTTCAAATACTGTTCCATCTTTTAAAACTAGTTTTTTATTTTTCATAAACGACATCCCCTTTATAAATTGTTTTCTTGATTTCCCCATAAACCTTCCATCCAACAAATGGTGAATTTAAAGCCTTTGACATAAAGAAATCTTCATTTATTTCATATTCATTATTTAAATCAATAACCACTAAATTAGCATTTGCTCCAAGTTCAATAACATTTTCCTTAATACCAAAAGCATTGGCTACTCTTTTATTTAAGCAATCTAAAAGTTGCTCTAGAGTCATTTTCCCCTCTTTTACAAGTTTTGTATAAAGAACAGGGAAAGCCGTTTCAAGTCCAGTAATTCCAAATGGTGCACTAATAAAATCCTTAGCTTTTTCCTCTTTAGAATGAGGAGCATGATCTGTTGCAATACAATCTATATCACCATTTAATAAAGCACTTAATAGATATTCACTTGTGCTCTTAGTTGATAGAGGTGGATTCATTTTATAATTAGTTGATTTTATATCAGTATCATTAAGAACTAACTGATGTGGAGTTACCTCAATAGTGATATTAGCACCCTTACTTTTATAAAATTTACAAGCCTCTACTGTATCAATGCTTGATACATGACAAATATGTAAATGACAGCCTGTCTTATATGCTAGTAATGCATTTCTTTGAGCTTCAACAGCTTCAGATACTGGATCAATCATAGGTAAATTATTATTTTTACCATATTCTCCTAGGCATACTACACCGTGATTTACAATTGATTTATCTTCACTATGGCTGATAATAGGCTTATTTAATTTAGCCGCAATTTTCATAGCATTATACATTGTATTTGCGTCTACAACTCCATTACCATCATCTGAATATCCAACACATAAATTCTTAATTTCTTCCATGTCAGACAATTTAGTTCCAAGTCCTGTTTGATCTGCAGTTATAGAAGCGATTTGATGTAAATCAATTTTTGAATCAGTCTTTATTATATTGTTTATCAAATCTAGTACTTCTTTATTTGAAGGTACAGGTTTTAAATTTGGCATTAAAAAGCAAGTGGTGTATCCTCCATGTGCTGCTGCATAAGATTCAGTTTTTATTGTAGCCTTGTGAGTATACCCAGGTTCTCTCATATGAACATGTGGATCAATAAATGAACCTGCTACTATACATCCATCTACATTAATCTCTTTGCCTACTATATCATTGGAAATCAACACTATCCTTTCATTCTCAATTGTAATGTTCTTTTTTACAAATGCTCCGTCAATATAACATAATCCATTTACTAAAGTATAAGTCATTATTCAAAACTCCTTTTTAAAATAGCACACCTTGCAAAAACACCATTTTCAATTTGCTTAAATATTCTTGATTTAGAGCATTCTACTACATCATCTGCAAGTTCAACACCCCTGTTAAAAGGAGCAGGATGCATAATAATCGCTGTATTTTTCATATTTTCTACTCTTTTTGAGTTTAACCCATATTTTAAAAGATATTCACCATCTGATAATGATTCAAGATGAGCATCTCTTTCTCTTTGAATCCTAAGCATCATTACAACATCTGCGTCCTTGATTCCTTCATCAAAATCAACAACTGGCGCAGTATCGTCCATAAATTCCTTTGGCCCTGCAATTTTACAGTTCATACCAAGTCTTTTCATTATCTTAACGTTACCATGAGCAACTCTTGAATGAACAATATCTCCAACAATTAAAACATTAAGGCCATCAAAATGTCCAAATTCATCATATATAGTCAATAAATCAAGTAAATTTTGGCTAGGATGATCCCCTGTTCCGTCTCCCGCATTTATAATTGCACACTTAACATTTTTCAATTCATCATAATATCTATTTTTACTATGACGAATAACTATTCCATCAACTCCAAATGATTCAAAGGTTTTAATTGTATCATAAAAAGTTTCTCCCTTTGATAGGCTTGATGCTTGAGGATTAAACGAAATCACCTTAGCATCTAGCATTAATTCGGCAGTATTGAATGAATATTGAGTACGTGTCGAATTTTCAAAAAAACAATTAGCTATTATTTTCCCATTTAAAGTAAATTTTTCTTCTTTATTCCTAAATTTAATCGCATCATCGATCATACTCATAATTTCATCATTTGACAAATCATTTAAAGAAAACAAATTTTTCATAAAAAAATACTCCTTGTTCTAGCCAAAGAGTATGATTATCCTTACTGTATAAATGTGTCAACTCGACAAAAAAATATTATAATGATTTCATAGCCTCTCTGGACTATATTAAAATTCTTACCTTTTTTATTATAACTTACTACTTATAAAATATCAATTATTATCTTCTCTTTTTTTCTTTTAAAATAACGTAACTTATAAAAAAAAGTTTAAAATAAGTTTTTTCTTTAAATTATGACATTATTAGTTTATAATATAAATTAATTGAGGTGTTAATTATGTTAGAACTTATCCTCATTGTACTTTCACTTATATCTACCGCCCTTACTGGTACACTATGGTTAAAGTATAATGGTCCTATATATATTCTTTATTATGTATTATTCATTTTAGCTTTCTATGTAATATATTTTCTAATATTTGCAATATTATTTGCAATTCTTGGGAAAACAGTTAATTTAAACAAAAAATATCAAAAGCCAAATCGCTTTTATCGTTATTTAATGGAAATGGTAATGTCATTTGTAACTAGAGTTATGAATATGCGTATAGTTATAAAAGGAAAAGAACTCCTTCCTGAAGAGCCATTCTTCTTCGTTCAAAATCATCGCCATGGCTTAGACCCCATGATTTCCGTTCATGTCCTAAAGCCAAGAAAAATGGCATGGATAACTAAAAAAGAAAATCTTAAAGCACCTTTTGCCGGAAGATATATGCATAGGTCATGCTATCTTGCCTTAGATAGAAATGATCCTCTTCAAGCTGTAGAGGTTATTAAAGAGGCTACAAGACTAATGAAGGAAGAAAAGCTTTCGATTGGTGTTTATCCAGAAGGAACCAGAAATAAGGGTGAAGAGGGAACCTTACTTGAATTTAAGGATGGAGCATTTAAAACTGCACTTAGAGCAAAATGTCCAATTGTTGTAAGCATTTTAAAAAACACTCGTGCAATTGGAAAAAGACCTCATTTAAAGCCTACTAAAATTGAGTTTATCATTTTAAAAGTAATCCCTTATGAAGAATATAAGTCAATGAAAACTAATGAGATTAGCGCACTTGTTAAAGAGATAATGTATGAAGGATTAAAATAACAATCCACCCGTTCAACGGGTGGTATTCAGGCTCCCCTATAAGGGCCT
>CAMELE010000053.1 GCA_945923475.1 uncultured Mollicutes bacterium | reverse complement strand
ATTTTTTTTATAAAATATTGAATTGAAGGTTGACAACTAAATCTGGTTTTGATATAATTCTATATGCAATGTCAAGTTGCATAAGTTGCGGGTATGGCGGAACTGGCAGACGCGCTAGACTTAGAATCTAGTTCTTATGAGTGCAGGTTCGATTCCTGTTACCCGCACCAGTTTAAAAATAATGACTTAACTAAGATATTATTTCTTTATCATTAGTTAAGTCTTTTTTTGCTTATAATAACTAGATTTGCTTGAATTGTTCTTATCATACAAATGATGAATATGAATAATAAAAAGCCTTTGCAGGCTTTATAAATTAAGTAATTCGATTTTTTTAATTACTTTATCTGTAATTTCATCAGGAGTAGAAGCTCCACTAGTTATAGAAACAATGTTAACATTATTGAACCATTCCGTTTTAAGCTCTGAAACATCTTCAATAATATAGCTCTTAATATTAGCATTTTTTTCACAAACGGTTTTAAGCTTTTGCGAATTAGAAGACGATTTATCTCCAACTACAATACATAAATCAGCCTTTTGCTCAATAACAGCCTTTTGTCTTAATGTTGTTGCTTGGCAAATTTTATCATCAATTATTGCATTTGGATATTTTTTAATTATTTTTCGAAAATAATCTTTTATATCATAAGATGACAATGTTGTTTGATTAGTTACATAAATCTTACCGGATACAGTTAAAGAATCGATTTGATCTATGCTAGAAATAAAAATGATACGATTATCAAGATCAAGTACAGCCTCAGCCTCAGGATGAGATGGTGTCCCAATATATAAAATAGTATAGCCATCATTCAAATGTGAAATAATATTTTTATGGACTATATAAACATTAGGGCAGGTTGCGTCTATTATGTTTAAGCCTTTAGCTTTAGCCTTTTCAACTACTCTTGGTGAAATACCATGGGCACTAAAAACAACGGTTCCCTCGTCTATTTCATCAAGCATTTCATATCTAGATTTTTCTTTACTATCAACGCATTTTACACCTTTACCAATTAATTCATTAATAACATTCTTATTATGAATTATATTCCCTAGCATCCAAATAGGCTTTTTAACGCTAGGATCATTTAATGCATCATTTATAAGTTTTAATGCTCTCTTAACTCCACCACAGTAGCCTTGAGGGTTTAATTTGATAATTTGCATAGTATCACCATAAAGATTATAGCATAAATTATTTGCAAGTTAGTAAAAAAAATGGTATGATATTATGGTTTTAAAAAAAGGAGATGAATTGCATGAGATTTGATGGCTATGATTTTAAAGATTATTTAGTAAAAGCTATAATGGATTTGCATTTTAAAAATTTTTCAACCATCCAAAAGGAAGTATTTAATAATTTATCATCATCAAGAAATATTATTGCTAAATCAAAAACAGGAAGTGGAAAAACACATGCGTTCTTACTCCCTATTTTCAATTCCTTAGATGAAAAAAGAAATGAAGTTCAGGCTTTAATAGTTTCTCCAACAACTGAACTTGCAATTCAGACCTATAAGGTTGCATCTCATTTAGCTTCATTTAGCTCATACGAAATCAATATTAAGGTGTATACCGGTGGTACAGATAGAGAAAAAGAGATTCAGTATCTTGAAAATAGACAACCTCAAATTGTTATTGCAACACCAGGGAAACTAAAAGATTTAGCTATAGACACAAATGCATTAAAGCTTTATACGGCTTCATATTATATTATTGATGAAGTAGATATGACATTAGCATCTGGATTTGATGAGGAAATGGATCAAATAACAGAAATAATGAAATCTGCCAGAATGATGTTTTTCAGTGCGACAATTAATGAATCAATCATGCCTTTTATTAAAAAATATATGACTAATAATAAGGTTATTGATATTAAAGAAGACAATGATTTACAAATCGAGCATTTTTGGATCCCAATTAAGCATAAAACAAGAGATGAAAGATTACTTGAACTGATTAATATAATCAATCCGTATTTGTGTATTATTTTTTGTAACAAAAAGGAAACTGTATTACAGGTTTCTCAAATGCTACAGCAAAATAAGATTCCTTGTACTGCTATTCATGGTAATCTTGAAAAAAGAGCTAGAGTTAGAGTATTAAAAGAAATTGAATCATTAAAATATCAATACATTGTTGCTTCTGATTTAGCATCTCGTGGTATTGATATTGATGGAGTTTCACACATTATCAATTATGATATACCTCGTGATTTTGAATTCTATTTACATCGCTCAGGAAGAACCGGTAGAATGAATTATTCAGGAATAGTATATTCATTTTATGACGAGCTTGATAATGCATACTTAAATAACCTTGCGGCAAAGGGAATTAAACCTATATATAAGGATATTAAAAATGGGGAAATTGTTGATGCTAAGGAAAGAGAATCTAGGAAAAATCGAGAAAGACCAATTAATGATAAAATCAGACAAGCAATAAAGTATGTTCCAAAGTCAGATAAGGTTAAGCCTGGATATAAGAAGAAGCGTCAAGAAAAAATTAAAAAGATAACTAAGAAAATATATCAAGAAGAAGCAAGAAAGAAGTACTACAATCGTAAAAATGGCTAAATTTCAAATTATATGTGATGCGGGTGCATCAATTGATTCAGAGTTTATTAATAACAAATTTATAGAAATTATTCCTGTATATTTAATAGCAGACAGTAAAAGATATATTATTGATGCTAAGCGTTCTAATATAACAAATCAAGAAATATATCAAATAATTAAGGATAAAAAGGATTTTTACTACCAAGGTCCATTATATCTTGATATTAAAAATGCATATGAAAGATATTTAAGAGAAGGATTGGATGTGTTGGTAATTAAATCATCTGTTTCAACTTATTTTTCAAGTGACAATTCAAATCTTGTTAAAAATGAATTAATAAGATTGTATCCGGAAAGGAAAATATTGTTTGTTGATTCGTTGTGCTTATCCCTTGGAATCAATTCTGTATTAAAAATTGCACTTGATTCAATAGAAAATGATTTGGATGCTACAAGTACAATCCAAAATATTGAGCAGATATTAAGTTCGGTTAACCAATATGTAGTTCTACCTAGAAATAACAATGTAAAAACAAATGCATTTAGTTTTTTTGAAAATCATTCTCATAGACCAAATTTTTTGTTTCAAGGAGACAATGGCTATCTAGAATATAAATGTAGTTTTTTTACATCTAAACCTGCCATCAAAAGAGCACTAGTAGACATAAAAAAGAATATATCTAATTCTAGTAAGGTTATCATATCTTATGGAGATTGCAAGTCAAAATATATAGATTATATTGAAAAATATCTTCATAAGTATAATATTGTTGTAAAAAAAGAACCGATAAGCTTAACTTTGTTATCTATTTTAGGCTCAACTGCTATTGGTATTGTATTTAGGAAGGAAATGTAATGGATATTAATATTGTTTTAAGTTTAATAAACACAAGGCTTCGTGATTTTTATTCTTCGAAGGAAGAATTATTAGATGATATGGATTCGGCATATGAAATGGTAAAGAAGCTTGAAGAAAATGGATATGAATATAGCAAAGAATTAAATCGATTTGTTATTACACAACAAACATCTAATTAATCTAAAATGGGTTATAGCCTGTTTTAGATTTTTTACATTTTTTTGAAGGATTTAAGTCAAAAACGGATATATAATTCCATCGAGGTGATTGTGTATATGTATGGAATTATTGAAAATTCTGTTTGGTTGTGATAAAAATATAAATATAAAGAGTCAATTAAGTCGAATAGGAGTTTCTTGTTTATCCCTTGATATATATGAAGAATTTATAAAAAAATTGTAGGAAAAAAAGATTAATCGGCTGATAAACTATGGCTCGTGGAGGATTATAATGAAGATTTTAACTATCCAGGATATGTCTTGCTATGGAGGTTCTTCTTTATCAGTTGCTTTACCTGTATTATCTAGGGCAGGCTTAGAAACGGCTGTGCTACCAACTGCAATTTTATCTACAAATACAAGTGTTAAAAATGCAAAAATCTACGATTTTACTACTGAAATGGAAGAAATACTTAATCATTGGATTAATGAAGGGTTTGTATTTGATGCAATTTATACGGGATATATAGCTAATCCTAAGCAAATTGATATTATTTTAAAGGCGAAGGAAAAACTATTAAAAAAAGATGGATTAGTGTTTGTAGATCCGGCAATTGCAGATAATGGTGCTCTTTATAAGGGACTTGATGAAAAAATAGTTGAGGGAATGAAAAAATTATGTTCAGTCGCTGATTATATTTTCCCTAATATTACCGAGGCCTGTTTATTAACAAATCAGGAATACAATGATAATGTTTCAATTCAATTATTACTTCAAGGCTTATATAAGCTTGGAGCAAAAAATGTTATCCTTACTAGCGTTTCTTATGAAGATAAAATAGGCGCCGTGCTTTTTAATGCTAATAAAAATATTTATGTGCTCAGAGCTAAGGAGGAAAAAACATATTGTGGGTTAGGTGATTTATTTACATCTTCAATAGTTGGAAGTATATGTAACGGGATTGATGATGAGATTGCCCTAAATAAAGCATGCGATTTAGCAACTCAGGTTATTAAAAAAACATCTGAGGATACTAATATAAGAAAAAATATTAGTTTTGAATCACTTTTATAAAAGAGGAGTTTTTACTCCTTTTTTGGTTTATAATGGTAAAATAATAAATAATATCAAATATTATGTTTAAAATAACTAATAAAAGAGATATAATTTATAAAAAAGGAGCAGGATATTATGGAATTAAATGAAGTATATTATGGCTTTAAGCTAAATAAGAAGGAGTATATTAAAGAGATTGATGTAACATTAAATGAATTTACCCATGTTCAAAGTGGCGCAACCCTTGCTTACCTAGAGTGTGATGATACAAATAAAACATTTATGGCAGCGTTTAGAACCTTACCAGAGGATTCTACTGGTGTATGTCATATTCTTGAGCATTCAGTGTTATGTGGATCAAAAAAATATCCACTTAAGGAGCCATTTGTTAATTTAATCAAAGGGTCTATGGCATCTTTTTTAAATGCAATGACTGCATCTGATTTTACATGCTATCCTGTGGCTAGTAAAAATGATAAGGATTTTAATAATCTTATGAGTCTTTATCTAGATGCTGTATTCGCCCCATTATCTGTCACTGACGAAAAGCCATTTTTACAAGAGGGATGGCATTATGAAATGAATAGTGAGGATGATATTCCTTCAATAAAGGGTGTAGTATACAATGAGATGAAGGGTGCTATGTCGAGTGTTGATTCAATGCTTGATAGTGTAATGCGTAAGGTAATGTATAATGGAACAGGCTATAGCTTTAATTCTGGTGGTGATCCGGATGTGATTCCAAAGCTTACGTTTGAATACTATAAAAAGTATTATCATACACATTACCATCCTGAAAATGCTATTTTAGTTTTATATGGTAAAATGAATATTTTAGAAAAACTCGAATTTATTGATAAGGAATATTTGTCGTTATTTAAAATTGGCGGGAATAAAACAAAAATTCCTATGCCAAAGCCAGTTGTAGATACTAATTATGAGGAATATTACCCAATAGGTGAGAGTGAAAGTGAGGAAAATAATACATATATGTCACTTACTTTTGCATTACCTGAATGCTCTAATATTAGAGATTATCAAGCATTTGAAATTATCAGAAGTGCCCTTTTTGAAACTAATGATTCACCATTAAAAAAGGCATTAATTGACGCAAATTTAGGTAAGGATATCGATGTATCTATTGATAATGATTGTATACTTCCTAATTTTCAAATATCATTGAAGGGAACAAATAAAGAATTAAAGAAAAAATTTTATGATACCTTCATAGGTGCATGTAAGGATATTGTAAATAAAGGAATAAATCGAGATGTTTTACTAGCAACCATTAATAATGCAAAGTTTAAATATAAAGAGATGGATATGGGCACATTACCAAAGGGTGTCATATTCGCCTTTACCTTAATGCCTGCGTTTTTATACGAACTTCCACTCGCAGATGTATTAAAAATGGAACAGCATTTTGATTTTTACAAAGAAAACCTAAAAACATCATATTTTGAAGATCTAATAGAAAAGTATTTTATTAATAGTAAACACTATGTATTAGTAACATTATTACCTTCATCAAGCATGGCTAAGGAAAAGGAAGATATGATTGCTAAAGAAATGAAAAAACTTAAGGAATCAATGTCTAAAGCTGAAGTGTTAAGCTGTATTAAGCAAACTCGTGAGCTTCAGGCTTACCAGGAAAGACATGATACAGAAGAAGAACTAGCTAGCTTGCCGACATTAGAATTATCAGATATTTCATTGGATATTAATACTATTCCAACAAAAAAATATATGCGTAGTTCTTATCAAGTGCTTGAGCATGAATTTAATACAAATCAAATTGCTTATTTAACGATGCTATTTGATTTGAAGTCTCTAACGATAGAGGAACTCAAATATGCAAAGGTACTAGCGGTATTATTAAAGATGCTAAATACAAAAAATATGGATGCTTATAGTCTCCAAAATTATATTAAAACATATTTAGGTGACTTAGTGTTTAGTGTTTATTTGTCTGCTAAGGATGATACTCCAGTTGCAAAAATGGCAGTTTTTGCTTCAGCGTTAAAGGAGAATGTTTCTTACATCTCCTACGCTATTTCAAGTATTATAACAGGAACTATTTTTGATAAAGAAAAGGTCTTAGTTTTACTACATCAAATGAAGATGGATGCTAGAGAGAATATAATTCAAGGGGGTACAGGAGTAGCTACCTGTGAAGCGGCTGCGTCATTTTCTAAAGCCTTTAAGCTTAATTCAGCGTGTCAGGGCAAGAATATCTATGATTTTGTGACAAATGCTATTGAAAATGTTGATGAGTTTATTGAAAAAATTAAGGACATATCAAGTAAGATATTTACAAATAAGGATTTAATTATATCGGCTTCAGGAGATAGAGAAACAATCGACTCTATATTAAATGTGGTTGATAACATAAAATTAGAAGAATATAATGGGCCAGAGGCTTTATGTGTAGAGCTTGACTCAATTAAACAAAATGCCCTTATAATACCATCTGAGGTTAATTATGATGGAATGGCACTTGATTTTAATTCAATTGGATATAAGCTTGATGGAACATTTAATGTTTTATCACATATTGTAAGCTATGATTATCTTTGGCCACAGGTGCGAGTAATGGGTGGAGCATATGGCTGTAATTTTACACCAAATATTCGTCAAAACATTGTTATCCTTGGTAGTTATCGAGATCCTAATATTATGAACACCTATGATGTGTATAATAATATACCAAATTATCTAGAAGAATTTGCTCCAACAGAGGCAGAATTTAAATCATATTTGATTGGTGCCATTGGTGGTCTTGATCAACCAGTATCAAATACAGTTTTAATAAATACATGTGACAAATATATGTTACTTGGTATTACGGATGAAAGTAGAATTAAAATTAAAAAGGAGATGCTTGAAACGACAGTTGAAAAAATTCAAGCATTGGCGCCTATTTTTAGGGATTCTTTGAGTAATGCTAGTATTTATGCAGTGGGTAGCAAAAATGATATAGCAACCTCAAAAATGTTTAAAGATATAAAGGAATTGTAAAAAAGAGATTACTATTGTATTTATTTATGACAAAATAATATGTTTAGCCAAAAAAAATAATTGCTAAATATTCTAACAAATGATATAATTGAAACGTGCTAAAAATAGATAATCTCAAGAAAAGGTGAAATTTTGTATGGCAAGAACAACTAAAAAAAATCGTAGCTATGTTAGTTTTAAATGGACTAAGGAGCTAATCATATTCTTAAGTGCACTAGCAGTAGCTATTATTCTTACAATTATATGCTTAATTCCTACTTCAAAGGAAAGATTTATGAGTGAATGGTCAACTGCAATTTCTAATGCATCAGGGACTGCATTAAATGATGATCATATTTTTAAATATATTAGCTTAAATGATTTTATTGACGCTAAATCAGAAGCATCAGAGGATAAGCCATTAATTATTTTATATGGCTCTTCAACTGATTCAACTACTGTATCTAATATTTCGGCAATTGATACAACTGCTCAAAATTATGACGTTGAACGCATTTATATATTGAAATCTGATTTTGTAATGACTGCAGATGAGGAAGATCAAGATGATAAAGCTAAGCTTGAAAAATATCGTGATGCAATTGGTTATGAAAAAACAGATGATATTAAAACATATTGCCAATTATTAGTTTATACAGGTGGAGATAGCTTCGCATTTAGTTCAAAGGAAGCAATTGATAATGCTGATAATGTAGATGGTGATTTTACAAAAGCAATGCACTATTGTTTCTCTAAGTACTCACCAAAGGGCAAGGACGCAATTAGTATTGGAAAGTAAGAATTTAAATTAGAGATAGAATGCTATCTCTTTTTTCTAATATAGGAGGTTTATATGATAGATACAATTAAACAACAAATAAAGGAATGCTTAGAAAATTATTATTGTAAAACATATAATATTGAAGCTAATATTATTGTAGAGGAACCTAAAAATCCAGCAATGGGAGATATTGCAATTCCTATGTTTACAATGATAAAAGCTTTAAAAAAGCCTGTACCAGATATTACAAATGAGGCTTCATTAGTTTTGAAGGAAGCATTTGATATTATTGAATCAGTTAATCCTACAGGACCATTTATTAATATTCTATTAAATAAGGCATCCCTATCCTCAAGTATTTTAAAGGAAGTTTATGAGAAAAAGGAGAGCTTTGGCTGCTCAACTATTGGTAATGGTGAAACAATTGTTCTAGATTACTCTAGTCCAAATATTGCTAAGTCATTTTCAGTTGGACATCTACGTTCAACAATGATTGGTAATTCTTTAAAATTAATATTAAATCGTTGTGGATATAAAACTGTATCTATCAATTATTTAGGTGATTGGGGAACACAATTTGGTAAGATGATTGTTGCTATTGAACATTGGGGAGATATTGAACAAATCAAAAAAGATCCAATTAATGAGCTATCTAAACTATACGTTAGGATAAATGAAGAGGAAAAGGAGCATCCTGAACTAGCAGAGGAGTCAAGAGAAGCTTTCCGTAAAATTGAACTTGGTGAAGAAAAATATGTTAATCTATGGAAGTGGATTAGAGAGGAATCTTTAAAAGAGTCTGAAGAGATTTATAAGCTATTAAATGTTACATTTGATTCATATAATGGAGAAGCGTTCTATAACGATAAAATGGATCCTGTAATTGAAGAACTCGAAGAAAAGAAGCTTTTAAAAGAGGACGATGGAGCTAAGATTGTTGATTTAGGTTCTGATATGGCACCAGCTTTAATTAAGCGTAGCGATGGTGGAACATTATATATTACAAGAGATTTAGCGGCCGTATTCTGGCGTAAAAAAGAATATAATTTTTCTAAAGCGTTATATGTTGTAGGTGGAGAGCAAAAGCTTCACTTTACACAACTTAAGATGGTACTTGAAAAAATGGGCTATAAGGAGCTTGCAGATTCTATTTATCATATTAACTTTGGACTTGTTCTTAAGGATGGAAAGAAGATGTCAACTCGTAAAGGTAATGTTGTTAAGCTTTATGACATTCTTGAACAAGCTATCGAAGCTTCTTACAAGCAAATAGAGGAAAAAAATCCAAATCTTCCAAATAAGGACGACATCGCTAAAAAGGTTGGAGTTGCAGCTGTTGTATTTAACGATTTAAAGAATTTCCGTGGATTTGACTACGAATTTGATATTAATCAAATGGTTAGATTTGATGGCTTGACTGGACCATATTTACAATATACATCTGTTAGAATTAACTCAATTCTTGAAGGAAATACTTTTGATGTTAATAATATGGATACAGCACTATTCATTAAAGCTCATTATTTTGATATTGTAAGACAAGTATCAGCTTTTAAGCAAATTGTTGAAAAAGCTTCAAGTGAATTTGCACCAAGTATTATTGCAAAATATTTATTAAGTCTTGCTCAGTCTTTTAACAAATTCTATGCAATTGAAAAGATTAATGTTTCAGATGAAAAAGTAAAAAATACTAATTTTGCTTTATCATATGCCGTTAGAATTGTTATTAATGAAGGACTAAAATTATTAGGTATTGAGCCTGTTGAAAAAATGTAATTGAAAAATCATTTATGATGTAGTATAATTTTAATGCTACATCTAATACGGGGGCGTGGCGGAATCGGTAGACGCGATGGACTCAAAATCCATTGGTAGCGATACTGTGAGGGTTCGAGTCCCTCCGCCCCTACCAGCTTAAAAATATGCTTTGAATTAGTAGAAATACTTTTTCAAAGCTTTTTTTATAGTAATTATTGAATAGCAATAAAAGCATTATAATTCTATAAACTAATCATCCGTATTTTTACTGTTATAATTGAAATAGTATATTAATTACAATATAATTAAATCGTAAAAAATGAAGTAAGATTGCAAAAAATAAGAAAACGGGTGACATTATGATTAAAAGAAATATTGAGTTAATTATAAAAGATACAATTAAGCATTATCCAATAACACTAGTTACAGGTCCAAGGCAAATAGGTAAATCAACATTATTGTATAATTTTTTTGTAAATAAACGGATTTAAAAGAATTAATATCCACAAATGATGAAGTTAGGTTTATTAATTTTATAAAAATATTAGCATCAAACACTGGAGAAGAATTAATATAAGATAATTATTCTAAGCAAGTAGGTGTAGCAACTAACACGATTAAGTCTTGGATATCTGTTTTAGTTAAAACAGGCATAATATATCTTGTTGAACCATATAATGAAGAATCAGTTGTTAAAAGAGTAGTAAAAAGACCTAAAATGTATTTTTTTTGATGAAGCTGAGCTGCACACTCGTTTATTTATTTACGAGTTAGGCTCGGTTTATTTTTATCAAAAATTATAAAATTATATTTATA
>CAMELE010000052.1 GCA_945923475.1 uncultured Mollicutes bacterium | reverse complement strand
TCTTCCTTTGATTAATAATAGTCCCTATTTCATAATAAGTCATTATCATAGCACTGTTAACTACAACCATTGCTTTAGCTTGGTTAGTTTTAATAGTTTCTTTGATTTTGTTTAAATCATCTAAATAATCTTTATCTAATATTGTATTTTCTTTTGTATCAATCATTTAAATTATCCTTCCTTTCATTTAATCTTCGTTCTAGGTATTCTGGTAATTCTTCAATAAACTTATATTTGGATATACCTAGCTGCATATTAGTTTTCTTTAAAGAAGTTTTAGCTACAAAAGTATCAGCTTCCTTGCATAAAAGAAGTCCAATGGTATCATTATCACCATCTGTTTTTTCAAGCTCATCAATCGCATTAACATAAAATATAAGTTGTCCTAAATCTGCAGGATTGAATTCTCCAATCTTAACCTCAATTACCACATATGCATGTATTTTAGTATGGTACATAAGTAAATCAATATAAAACTCTTTATTTGTGGGTGTTCTTAGTTTGTATTCCTGACCTACTAAACTAAAGCCAGGGCCAAGCTCATTTAAAAATTTAAGAATATTATCTATCATTTGATTTTTTAAATCTTTTTCAGTTTTAATTTTTTCTTTATCTAAAAATTCAAAAACATAAGTATCCTTAAATAATTCATTAGATAAATCAGAAGAAGTAGTAATAGATTCTGTCGTAGTAGGATTTATTAAACTTCTCTCATAAGCCTTCATAGCTATTTGATTCAATACCATACTTCTAGACCACCCATTTTTATATGTTTGTTCAATATACCATAGCATTTCTTCATGAGAATGTGACTTTTGCATAATCTCAATTAATGTATACCAAGGAATTTGGCCAGCAGGTTGCTGACTAAATTCATAAGGAGTAAATTCACTTGCTAAACGTGACATATACTTCATATTTGTAATTGAATATCCCTTACCATAATCTTTTAAATCCGTTGATAACTTCTCTATGTATTTGTTTCCCCATTTTTTCCTTTGATTAATAATAGTCCCTATTTCATAATAAGTCATTATCATCGCACTATTAACAACTACCATAGCTTTATTTTGGTTATTTCTAATAGTTTCTTTGATTTTATTTAAATCATCAAAATACTCTTTTTCTAATATAATATTTCCTTTTGTATCGATCATTTTAATTATCCTCTCTTTCATATCATATAAATGCTTCACTCTAACATATCTGTTTAAATAAAGAATTTAAAATAAAATTATATATCTATTTAAAAATAGTTAAGTAAATGATAAAATTAAAAATGTTGGAGGTGTATTGTATGTCGTTATTATCTAATAATGCGTTAACAAAGGAAAGCAGTGGTAATGCCTTGCTTATAGGTAAAGAGGCGCGTGATGCCAAATCAAAAAATCCAAATGTTATTGATTCAACAATTGGAATGCTATTTGATGAGGATGGGAGCTTTTTAGAATTTAAATCAGTAGAAGAGGTATCTCGTGATTTAAATGCAAAAGAAAAGTACTCTTATGGTTCAACACCTGGAGATCCTAAGTATCATGAGTCGTTATATAAATGGGTATTTAGAGAGTATTTAGATGAAATACGTTCATCTATGAAACTCGCTTGTATTGCAACACCTGGTGGATCAGGTGCTATATGTAATACATTTAGTAATTATCTAGATGAAAATCAAAAGGTTTTATTACCATCATTAATGTGGACAAACTATATCCAAATGGCAAGAGAACAAAGATTGTCATATGAAACATATGAATTATTTGATTCAAATGGAGGCTTTAATCTTCAAGATTTTGAATATAAAATGCTAAAGCTTAAAAGCGAACAAGGTCGTATTGTTGTTGTAATCAACGACCCTTGTCAAAATCCAACTGGATATTCAATGAGCTATATCGAATGGATTGGAGTTGTGGATGTTATAAACTCTCTCTCAAGAGATGGTACACCTGTAATATTGCTATATGATATGGCATATATTGATTATGATATGAGAGGTTTTGAAGCCTCTAGAAAGAATATTAAGCTATTTACAAACTTTAATGAAAATGTAATGGTTGTATTAGCATTCTCAGGCTCTAAAACATTAGGATTATATGGTCTTAGAATAGGTGCTCAAATTGGTATGACTAAATCTGAAGTGTCTATTAATGATTTTAAAAAAGCAAATGATTTTTCTGCAAGAGGAATGTGGAGTGGTACCTCAACTTTAGGCCAAAGCATCATTACTAAGGTTTTTGAAGATAAACCAGAACAATTTGCAGTGGAACTAGAGTATGCTCGCAAGCTTTTGATTGAAAGAGCTGAAGCCTTTAAGCAAGAGGCTTTAAAGGTTGGGCTAAAACATTATCCATATGAATGTGGATTCTTTGTAACTATTCCTTGCCAAAATCCGCAAAATGTTTTTGATATGTTGAAAACAAAAGGCCTTTATGTTATTCCACTAAAGGTTGGTATTAGATTGACTTTATCATCTATTACTAAGGATGAGGTTATAAGAGCTGTTCATATTTTAAAAGAATGTATAGAATAATGTGAAATCTATGTGAAAAAAAGATAAAAAAATCAATCTTCCTTGTTTAATTCTTTAAAACGTGGTACTATATATGCGGTTATCTTGTATAATTGCTTTAATTGGTAAGCGAGTTTCTACACTAGACCGTAAATTTAGTGACTACAAGGAATATATGAGGAATAATGAGGATATTTTATTATCATCTTTTTCGCATACGCTACTAATTAAAATGCAGTAAGCTTTTCTTGCTGCTTTTATTATTTGATGGAGGATACAAAAAATGACTGATTTAGAAATTGCACAGGCACACAAGATGAAGGATATAAAGGAAATAGCAGCTAGCGCAGGTATTCCTTTAGAAGAAATTGAATGCTATGGAAATTATAAAGCAAAGGTAAACGAAAATTATAAGGGAAATAAAAAAGCATGTTTAATTTTAGTAAGTGCTATTAATCCAACAAAGGCTGGAGAGGGTAAATCAACTACAACAATTGGACTTGCAGATGCCCTTAACAGGCTAGGACATAAAACAATGATTGCACTTCGTGAGCCAAGCTTTGGTCCTGTACTTGGGGTAAAGGGTGGTGCTACTGGTGGTGGCTATGCCCAGGTTGTTCCAATGGAGGATATTAATCTTCACTTTACCGGAGATTTTCATGCTATCGAAATGGCTAATAATACTGTCTCTGCAATTATAGACAATCATATTTATCAAGGAAATGAATTAAGAATAGATCCAACAAGAATTATTTGGCATCGTGTTTTAGATATGAATGATCGTGCGTTAAGAAATGGTATTGTTGGACTTGGCGGACCAACAAATGGTGTACCAAGAGAAGAGCATTTTGATATTGTAGTGGCTTCAGAGATAATGGCTATTTTATGCTTAAGCAAGGATATGGATGATTTAAGATGTCGTCTAGATCGTACAGTAGTCGCATATAACTATGATAGGATGCCAGTTACTATTAAGGATTTAGGAATAACTGGTGCATTAATGATGATTTTAAAGGATGCTGTTAAGCCTAATCTAGTTCAAACATTAGAAGGAACTCCATGCTTAATCCATGGTGGACCTTTTGCAAATATTGCCCACGGATGTAATTCAATTATCGCAACTAAAATGGCAATGTCTCTTTCTGATTATACTGTAACTGAGGCAGGATTTGGAGCTGACTTGGGAGCAGAGAAGTTTTTAGATATCAAATGCCGTGAAGGTGGATTAGAACCATCATGTGTTGTAATTGTTGCGACAGTTAGAGCTTTGAAGCTTCATGGTGGAGTTGAATACGAAAACCTAAAGGAAGAAAATGTTGAAGCGCTACTTAAGGGTTGTGAAAATTTAGCTAAGCATGTGGAGAATGTAAAAAAATTTGGTCTTCCATATGTTATAGCTATTAATAGATTTATAACTGATACTGATGCTGAAATAGAAGCTTTAACTAATTGGGCAAAGGAAAATAATAGTCCAATAAGCCTATCAGATGTTTGGGCTAAGGGTGGAGAAGGAGCTCTTGATTTAGCTTCTAAGGTAATTGAACAAATTGATAATAATAAATCAGAATTTAAATATCTTTATAAAAAAGAAGATACTTTAAAGAAAAAGATTACAACTATTTGTAAGGAAATGTATGGAGCTTCGGCTGTTGAATTTAGTCAAGACGCAAAAAATCAAATGGCTCGATTAAATAAATTAGGCTATGGTGATTCATTAGTATGTATGGCTAAAACTCAATATTCGTTATCAGACAATCAAAAGCTATTAGGTCGTCCAACTGATTTTACTATTACAATTAATAGTATTACTCCATCAATTGGTGCTGGCTTTGTAGTTGCAATTTGTGGAGATATCATGCGTATGCCAGGTCTTCCAAAAGAACCAGCTGCACTTAAGATGGATGTAGTAGATGGTAAAATTAAAGGTTTATTCTAACAAATAATAGAAGGAGAAAAAAATGGAAGAGAAATATTTTCTAAACGAAAAATCAATTATAATTAACTTTAGTGAAAGCTTTTGTAAAACTGAAAGTGAGGTTTTATCAAGCGATGCATTTGCTAGAGTATGGGAAGGATATTTGAAGCATCTAAATAGAACTAAAAATGAAACTTTAATTGGCCTTGTAAAAATTGCGAGAAACCCAGTAAAATCATTTATTAATTTATTTAAGGTTTTATTATCATTTTCAATTAAAGAAGTAATGGAAATGTCTGATGCGTATAAAAAAATATTAATTCAGCATGAGAATTTATATTTGCTTGTAGAAAATTTCTATGATTACTGGCGTCACCTTGAACGCTATGGATTAATGAATAGTGAGGCGAATCGTCATTCGATTGAATCTCAATCATTCATTGAGGCTAATGAGGAATTTAACGCTTTAATATTAAAGGTATATAGAAATATAAGCCAAAAGGTACAAGGTACTAATTTCCATATTTACCGTCAATTAGCGGCTGGTATTAATGCATCCTTACTTATTTGCTCAAATCCATGGGCTAGTAATTATCCTGTTTATAATAATTTAAATAAGATTCCTTTTATTGATTCTGTATTAATTAAGCCAACATTTATTAGCTATAGTAGGAGAAATACTCGTACAGGATTATATTACGAGGTTAGTGAAAATGAATTAAAGGATTTAACTTTTAATCCAGATGAATGGTTCTGTTACCCAGCTCATGTAGGTGCTTCACTTGCTTATGTATATTTCCATCGTGATTATATGAGCCATGGTATTGCATTATCCAATTTATTTGAATTTGTTCATATGGATGAGATTAAGAATAAAAAGCCAGATTTGATTTATATATTTGGTGCCCCTGTTGAAGGTAAATCTCGTTATTATTATGATGAGGCAAATGATATTTACATAGGTCTTGCACCATATAGCGAAGAAATTGATTACTTTGGATATATGAAGAAGCTATTATTAACATTACACAATGTTAAGCAAATTAAGCAAGGCTATTTACCAATTCATGGTGCTTGTCAAAATATTACATTAAAGAATGGTAAAAAGAAGACAATCGTATTAATCGGAGATAGTGGTGCCGGTAAATCTGAATCACTTGAAGCATTAAGAACTGTTGCAGGTAAGAATATTGTTTCAATGCAAACTGTTTTTGATGATATGGGAACATTTAAAATTGAAAATGGAAAGGTAATGGCATATGGTACTGAAACAGGTGCGTTTGTTCGTCTTGATGACCTTGAAAATGGTTATGCATATAAGGAAATGGACCGTGCAATTTTCTTAAATCCAGATAAGGTTAATTCAAGAATTGTACTTCCAGTTTCAACCTATCCTCAAATTATGAAGGGCTATGAGGTTGATATGGTATTTTATGCAAATAACTATTCAGAGGAGAAGGATGTTGTCAAGATTTTTGATAACGTTGAGGATGCAATCGAATGCTTTAAGGCTGGTGCACGTGTAGCTAAGGGTACAACATCTGAAAAGGGACTTGTAAAGAGCTATTTTGCTAATCCGTTTGGACCAACTCAGAACCAAGAGCTATGTAACCCGTTACTTGAGGAATACTTTACTACATTATTTAAGAATAAGAAGCCTGTTGGTGAAATGCACACAAGACTTGCCGTTCCAGGCCTTGAGCATGAAGGACCTCACAATGTAGCTAAGTATCTATTTAAGGTATTAGATGAAAAGAAATAATAATAATTAAACTGTAAAATGAGAAATCTTTTACAGTTTTTGTATTATCTGGTCCAAATATATTGAAATCTTTACTAATTAGATGTAAAATGCTAAAATTATAAAGTAAATAGAAGGATGATAATTATGTATGATGTAATAGTAGTAGGTGGAGGACATGCTGGCTGTGAGGCTTGCTTAGCCACAGCTAAAATGGGCTTTTCTACCTTATTAATATCAGGTAATTTAAATATGCTAGGATCAATGCCTTGTAATCCATCAATCGGAGGACCAGCAAAGGGTATTGTGGTTAGAGAAATTGATGCTCTTGGTGGATATCAGGGGAAGAATGCAGATTTATGCCAAATTCAAATGAAAATGCTAAACTCTTCAAAGGGACCTGCAGTTAGAGCCTTAAGATCGCAAGAGGATAAGGTTGTTTATTCTAGGGAAATGCTTAAGCATTTAAAGAATACTAAAAATTTAACCTTAAAGGAAGGATATGTCGATAAGATTATTATTGAAAATAAAAAGGCAAGTGGAGTTGTAATGCCTGATGGTGAAGAAATTAGAGCTAAGGCTGTAATTTTAACAACCGGAACCTACTTAAATAGTAAAATATTTAGAGGTCATGTTGTAACTGTATCAGGACCAGAAAATCAACCAACAAGCACAGGCATTTCTGCTCAACTAAAGGAGTTAGGCTTTGATGTAAGAAGATTAAAGACTGGAACTCCTCCAAGAATAAAGGCTTCAACAATTGATTTTAGTGCCTCATCCCTTGAGCCTGGTGATACTTATCCATATCACTTTTCGTTTGATGATGGTTATGATCAAATAAATAAGGTAAGTGTTCCTTGTCATTTAACATATACTAATAAAGCTATTCATGAGCTTATTATGGAAAATTTAGATGAAAGTGCAATGTATGGTGGAGTTATAACAGGAGTAGGTCCAAGATATTGTCCATCAATTGAAACCAAGGTTGTAAGATTTAGTGATAAGGATCGTCATCAAATATTTTTGGAGCCAGAAAGCTTATCATGGGATCAAACCTATGTTCAAGGATTTTCAACATCAATGCCTGTAGATGTTCAGGATAAAATGATAAGATTAATTCCAGGACTTGAAAATTGTGAGGTTATTCAATATTCTTACGCGATTGAGTATGATTCAATTAATCCACTTAATCTATGGCCAAGTCTTGAAACTAAAATAATAGATAATTTATTCTGTGGTGGCCAGATTAATGGTACATCAGGATATGAGGAGGCTGCCTGCCAGGGATTAATGGCTGGTATTAACTGTGGATTAAAGCTTCAAGGTAAGGAGCCATTAGTCCTTAGAAGAGATGAAGCATATATAGGGGTTTTAATTGATGACTTAGTTACAAAGGGGACAGATGAGCCATATCGTTTGTTAACCTCAAGAGCAGAGTATCGTTTATTACTTCGTCATGATAATGCCGATTTAAGACTTCGAGAGTATGGCTATCAGGTTGGACTTGTGTCTGAGGAAGCTCATAATAAATTATTAAATAAGATTAAGCTAATTGAAGAAACTACTACATTATTAAAAACTACTAATGTGGTGATGAATGATAGAAATAATGATTATATTGCAAGTAAAGGCTCTTCTAGATTATTAGAGTCTATTAAAGCATATGAGCTTTTAAAGAGACCGGAAATTGATTTTTCTGATATTAAACATTTGTTAGCCTTAGATATCTCTGATGAAATCCTTGAGCAGGTTGAAATAGAAGCGAAGTATAAGGGCTATATAGATAAGGCATTAAATCAAGCAAAGCATTTAGCAATGCTAGATTTAAAACCAATTCCTGATGATATAGATTACAGCAAGGTAGATAATATTGCCTTAGAAGCAAGAGAAAAATTTGAAAGCATTAGACCAAAAACAATTGGTCAAGCATCAAGAATTTCTGGTGTAAATCCGGCAGATATTGCTGTATTATCAGTATATTGTGAAGCATATATGAGGAGAAAATAATTATGAACTTTAAAGAGGATTTATTAAAATTAAATATAGAATTATCTCCTAAAATGGAAGAAGCATTTAAAACATACTACGAGTATTTAGTTGAATATAATAATAACGTCAATCTAACAGCTATAACTGATTTAGATGGTGTTTATTATAAGCATTTTTATGATTCTTTAACATTGTCATTAGCTCTTGATTTTAATAAACCTCTTAAATGTATTGATGTAGGTGCAGGAGCGGGCTTTCCCTCAATACCTAATGCGATTGTATTTCCTAATTTAGATGTAACAATTATTGATGCATTAAATAAAAGGATAGTATTTTTAGAATCATTAATTAATAAATTAGGTATTTCAAATGCTCGTGCTATTCATGCAAGAGCAGAGGAATATGCAAAATCTAATCAAGCCCCTGCCGATATTGTAGTCGCAAGAGCGGTAGCTAGACTTAATATTTTAGCAGAGCTTTGCATTCCTCTTGTTAAGGTTGGTGGCTATTTTATCGCAATGAAAAGCATCGAATCTAGTGACGAGCTTAAGGAGGCTTCAAATGCGATAAAAATCTTAGGAGCAAAATATATTAAATCAATTAGTATCGATTTACCAAATGATTTTGGGAAAAGAGAAATTATGGTATTTGAAAAGATAAGTGAGACTCCAAAAAAATATCCTCGCCTATTTGGTCAAATTAAGAATAAACCATTGTAGTTAGGAGTAAAGTATGAGTTGTAAAGTTATTGCGATAACAAATCAAAAGGGTGGTGTAGGGAAAACTACTACCTCAGTTAATCTTGCGGATGCACTCACAAGGCTTGATAAGCGTGTTCTTTTAATTGATCTTGACCCTCAGGCCTCTGCGTCATTAAGCTTAGGCCTTGATCGTTATGAAGGTAATACCATTAATGATGTATTATTAGATGACTGTGACATTACTAAGGCTATATGTCAGCCAAAGTATTCAAGATGCGATGTAATTATTTCTAATATAGAGCTTTCAAGATTAGAAATTAAAACTTTAGATAATCCAAATAGAGAATTTTTATTATCGGAAAGAATTGAAAAGATTAAAAATAAATATGATTATATTATTATGGATTGTCCTCCATCATTAGGTATCATTACATTAAATAGCTTATATGCTGCAGATAGCTGTTTGATTCCTGTTCAGTGTCAATTTTTAGCTATTGATGGTCTTACTCAATTATTAAATACGATAAAGATTGTTCAAAAAAGAAAGAAGCTTCTTGGTGCTAATTTACAAATTGAGGGTATTTTGTTAACTATGCTAGATAAGAGAGTTGTGTCTAGCTGGCAAATTGTTAATGAAATAAAGGAATGCTTTGGAGAAAAGGTATTTAAAACAATTATTAATGTAAATGTTAAAGCCCAAATCGCCCCAACAGTAGGAAAGCCAGTAATTGCCTTTGCAGCACGCTGTCCAGCTGCCAAGCAATATAAAGATTTAGCAAAGGAGATTGTAAATAATAATGATTAGCGAAAAGAAAACTTTAAAAGATTTACTTGAAGAGAATATAATTGAGCCTGATAATGAACAGATTATGGAAATCCCTTTGGGAAAAATCAAACCAAATCCATATCAACCAAGAAAAGAATTTGACTCGGCTGCTATAAAGGAGCTTGCGGCTTCAATTAAGGAGCACGGGGTGATTCAGCCTATTATTGTAAAGCCTGTAGGCGATGAATATATTGTGATTGCTGGTGAAAGAAGATATCGAGCATCCCTTTCTTTAAACCTTACAACAATTCCTGCGATTATAAGAACATATGATAAGGCTAAAATGATTGAGCTAGCATTAATTGAAAATCTTCAAAGAGAGGATTTATCACCATATGATGAAGCAAATGCATATGATTTGATGATCAAAGAGCTTGGCTATTCTCAAGCTGAGGTAGCAAAGCACGTTGGTAAGAGTAGAAGTTACGTTACTAATATGCTAGGAATATTAAGACTTCCTCAGGAAGTAATAGGTATGCTTAATTCAAATAAAATTTCATTTGGTCATGCTAGAGCGTTATCTAAGCTTTATGATGAGAAAAGAATGATTGATCTTGCTCATTTGATTGTGATGAAGGGTTTAAGTGTTCGTCAAATAGAAGAGCTAGTAGCTAATGAGGATAAAAAGGTTGAGCAAAAGAAGCGTAAATCTAATAAGCAAATAATTACAAAAACTATTGGAAATGATAATTTGAAAATTAAAATTGCAGTAGATAATTCTAAGGTAATTATAAAAGCGAAAAATCAAGAAGAACTTGATGCAATCATTAAGTGGCTTATGGGAGGAAAATAATGTTTGAGGTTGGATCTTTTGTTGTAACAAAGAAAAAGCATGTATGTGGTTCCTCCGAGTGGAAGGTTGTAAGAACTGGTGCAGATATTAAGCTAGAATGTGTTGGCTGTAAAAGAATTATTATGATGCCTAGATTTGAGCTTGAGAAAAAAGTTAAGAATAATGATTAATAGGTTATTAACTAGCCTATTTTTTATTATATAGGGTAAAAAAGAATGATTTTAATAATAAATATGGTCATTAGCATTAAATGAATATGATAGTTTTGATGTAAAAAACTTTTTTTAAAAAAATGAAAAAAAATATAAAAAATGCTTGATTTTAGAATTCTTATATAATATAATAAATGAGCACTGTGTAAAAATAGTGATTAAAATGGTCGGGTAGCGAAGAGGCTAAACGCGTCAGACTGTAAATCTGATCCTTAGGGTTCGTTGGTTCGAAACCAACCCCGACCACCATTTTTTAGGTCTTTGAAAACTGAACAAAATGACAATTAAGCCAAGCGAATTAATTACAACAA
>CAMELE010000051.1 GCA_945923475.1 uncultured Mollicutes bacterium | reverse complement strand
TACTACCAAAAGTATCCACAGAATTTATGTTAGTATGTTTAGGATATAATATTAGGAAATTATTTAAATTTTACAGTGGCAAAGCAAAGTTTGAATATTGGAAAGCTCCAGTTGGATTAAAGCCAGAAATATTCAAAAAACCTAGTGCTAAACGATTATCAAACAAAGCAAATAAAATAAAAAATAAAAGCCTCAACGAAGAGGCGAAGTCAAAGTACATGTATAAATAAAAGGCTGTGAAAGCCAACTTTTTAAAAGTTAGGTTTTTTTCACAGCCCCTTTTTTATTTTCTATAGCTAGTCGTTCAAACTCTTCCCCTCTTTCAGTATAGGAACTATATTGATCATAGGATGGGGCCATAGGGGATAATATAACAGTTTTTGAGGAAGCTAATGCCTCTTTACTAGCATCACGCAAAGTATCAAACAGATGATATGGTATATGATGTTCATCTAAAAAACTTGCAACTCTTTTAGAATTTGCTCCATATAAATAAAACTTTTCCACATACGGGAATAGTTCTTTCATCATATCAAGGTTATTTCCTCTATCATATCCGCCACATATTAATTGTACATTTCTGAAGGACTTAATTTGCTTTAAGGTAGATAATATATTTGTGCTTTTAGCATCATTATAAACATTAGGAAATATTTGTTCCATTCGATACTTTGGCTTTTCCATATTATTTATAGTTTTTTCTATTTTATTATAATCAACACCCGTTAATTCTCCTACCAAAATGGCTGCCATAGCATTACAAATATCTCCCTCAAATTTTATAATTTCATCTTTAAGGAAATAATTATGATTATTAGTTATAATTCTATTTTTAAAAAAGTATGCATCTGCTTTTTTATTTATTAATGAAAAGCTTCTTTTTATTGCCCTCGATTCCCCGGCAATTCCTCTAACAATTAGATCATCATAATTATAAATTAAAAAATCATATTCATTTTGATTACTAGTTATCTTTCTTTTAGCTTCAATATAATTGCTCATAGTTTTATGATAGTCTAGATGAGCGTTAGATATATTTAATAAGATTGAAATTCGAGGCTTTAAGCTTATACACGAATCTAGTTCAAAACTCGAAAGTTCTAAAACATATATTGAGTTATTATCTTCGTAGGCATCCCCAAATGGCACCCCTATATTCCCAGCTATTTTTACAGAGTATTTATTATTTAGTATTTCATTTACAAGCATCGTTGTAGTTGTTTTCCCCGCACTCCCAGTTATTCCTACAATAAAAGGCTCCTTTAGCATATATATTAATTCTATATCACAAATTATTTTCCCTTCAATTGTTATTTTTTCCTTTAAAACACCTGGTGGCTTAACAATATAGTCATATCTTTGTTTAATCGGAATTGTGTCATATTTAATTTTATTTTTGTTCAAAAAATCAATCGCGCCATTGTTTGATATACCACCCTTATATATCAATATATCCATTATTTCACCCGATTAAATATATGCATATACTTTATAAATATCCACCAATTATTAAGGCGATAAACACAAACATAATTTCCACTAACGAAAATAATGCTGTTATCATTTTTTCACTATAGCCAAGTAATTCTAAATGATGATGAAAGGGAGCCATTTTAAACACTCTTTTCCCTTTAGTTAATTTAAAATACGACACCTGAATAATGTCTGATAAGGTTTCAAATATCAATGGGATACACATTATAAAAAACAATCCTTCTACATTTAGCATTATTGCGGCCACACTTAATCCTCCGCCTAAAACCAATGACCCTGTGTTACCCATAAATATTTTTGCATCAAAATAATTTAGAACATAAAAGGAGGATAGTGAGATAATAAGCAATATTAAAAAGCAGCCAACATCGTATTTTTCATCCCTGAAGCAAACAATTAAAAGTCCTAATGCTATTATTATACTTAAGCTTGTAAGAAGTGTATCTATTCCATCAGTCAAATTGAAGCTATTTACCATACCAGTTAAATAAAATGACATTATTAAGCAATAAAAAATTCCAAAATTAAATTTAAATTTACCTAGACAGATCAAACTATCATTCCCTAATATTGATAAGCAAATAGTTATTACAAAGCCCAAAATAAATTCAGTTATTAAACGTAGCTTAGGACTAAGACCAATGTTACTTTTAAATCTTATTACCTTTAAATCGTCTAAAAAACCTAAAATAAAATATGCAAAAATACTGCAAGCTAATAATGCACTAGCAGGAGAAAATTTAGTTTGAATTAAATAAAAAATTGTCGGAACTAAAGAAAAAACGATACCTCCCATTGTAAGTGTACCGCTTTTCCTTTTATGTGATTCCAATCCCTCTTCTCGTTCTGTTTGTCTTATATTCAATTTTTTTGAGAATTTTAGCATCAGTAAATATAGACCTACTGATAATAAGTAGCATAAAATAAAATATATCATTCCATCAGCTCCTTTAGGGTATTTATATCACTGTACGGAATCTTACAGTTTTTGATGTCAATATACTTTTCCGATCCCTTTCCTAATATCAGCATAGCACTATACTCATCTAGCAGCTCTAGTCCTCTTTTTAATGCATCCTTTCGATTGGGTATTATTTCATACTGGATATCCAAATATGTAATTAAATCATTTATTATTTCTAATTCATTTTCATTCCTAGGATTATCATTGGTTACAATAGCAAACTTACAATATTTACTAACTAGCGTTGAATACTCCTTTCTTTTAGATTTCCATCTTTCACCACCAGCCCCGTATATAACCAATAGATTTTTCCCATATAATTTATGATATGTCTCTAATATAGCCTCAAAGCTAGCACTAGTATGAGGATAATCTATGATAATAGATTTATTTCTATATTGATATAGATTTAACCTTCCTGGTATTTCAATAATGGAATTAAAATAGCTAATTATATCTGTAATTGGATAATTCATATTAAGTAATAATAAAATTACAGCCGAGATATTTTTTAAGCTAAACTCACCGATAAGATTCGTTTTTACATGATACATCTTTCCTTTATAATCAATCACAAAGTTAGTATTATTCTTTTGATAATCTATTCCTTTTATTGTAAATAAGCTTGTATTAAAACCATAATAGCAGCTATCAAAATTCAACCTAAGAATATTTTTATCCTCTATTGTATCACTAATTAATGTTTTTGCATCAAAATTAGAATTTAATATCAAGTATTTAGTAAATTTATACGCATCAAGAGTTTTATGATAATCTAGATGGTCCTCATAAATATTTGTCAATATCATATAATTAAATTTTATTCCAAATAACCGGTATTCAAAAAATGATATTGACGATATCTCCATAACAACATATTTTTCTTTACCTAAATAATGAAAAAATTCTTCCATTGATGGAGTTGTGTTAGCACAATCATAGTGCTTATCATTTTTATATATACCATTTGACCCATAATAGATTATACTTTTTCTTCTTTTTAAAAACTGAAAAATCATTGTTGAAATTGTCGTTTTAGCACAAGTTCCTGTAACGCCAATAAATATATGATTCTTAAGTTTTTTCTTGTTAGTGATAAGAAGGTATTTTTGATATACTTTTTTAATTGAATCTACCTTAATATAATGATTGTTATTATATTCCGATTCTCCAATAATAACATATGCTCCCCGATTTCTCATTGCTTCAAAGCTTTTTTTAGTAACATCTCCAAAACTAAAATAAACTGTATTGTGGGTAATATTTTCAAATTTTCTTGTACAATTTGTTATCTTTATATTAGTTAAATCGCATGTTAGTCCTAACATTTTTAATAGATTTATTAGGCGCATTTTATCACCATAATATTCTATGATAGATAACAAAAAATAAGAACAATACTTATACTGAAAAGCAATTAAACTTAGGATATATCGATTAAATAAAAAAGAGCTGTAAAAGCCCTAAATTTGGTAATCTAGTTTTTTACAGCTACTTATATTATTATTCTGCTTCAGCTACCTCAATTGTTGCATTCTTTGCAAATCTATAGCAAGATGCAACGTTGCTCTTAGCATTATCAATTGAAGTAAATGACTCTCCAGTCATAATCAAACGATTTGTTGCACTATATAGTTTAAATTGATGATTTCCATTCTTATCCTTTAAAATATAGAATTTTCCATTGTACACAGCTTCTTGGAATTTAGCAATTGAACCATTAAGCGCAGACATTGTCTTATATGTTGGACTAGTACATATTATTTGTCCATTATTAGCAATTAGTTTATAAGTCAATACACCATCGTTATTATAAATCACAATCTTTCCAGTCTTTTCACTTGAAATTTCAGCATTAGATAAATCGACAAGTTCAAGGTTAGCTTCATCTGATTCAACAACCTTTATTACATCAGTATCAACGAACTTCATAAATGATTTAGATGCATTAACTGCTCCTGTTTTTGTTGAATAGTTTGCACTATGTGCAACAATTCTAGTACCCTTAACAACATGGAATTGGAAATTCTTATTTTTATCTTCTTCAATTCTTAATTCAGCATCCTTACTATTTTCTTGTAGACGCTTGATTGCAGTTTTACATCCTTTTAATGTTGTATATGCTTCAGAAACAATTAATGATTCTCCGTTTGAAGCTTTTAAAGTATAAACGAATCCTGTAGTTGATGATACAATTTCATATTTACCCTTAACACGACTATTAGTCTTAGGAGCCTTTTCCTCCTCAACAGCTGGAGTTTTATCATCAGTTGTTGTATTTTCTGTAGTCTTTTTCTTTGCTGAAGTTTTCTTGGTTTTATTTTCAGGCTTTGGTGTTGATTCCTCAGCCACTGGTTCTTCGGCTACTGGTTCCTCAGTCTTAGATTCTTCAGCTACCACTTCTTTAACCTTTGTTTCTTCAACCTCAGGCTCTTCTGTAACTGGCTCTTCAGCCTCGGTTTCTTCAGCTACCTCTTCCTCAACTGCAACTTCTTCAACCTCAGACTCTTCTGTTACTGGCTCTTCAACCTCAGTTTCTTCAGCTACCTCTTCTTCAACTGCAACTCCTTCAACCTCAGGCTCTTCTGTAACTGGCTCTTCAACCTCAGCTTCTTCGGCTACCTCTTCCTCAACCGCACCATCTTCAACCTCAGGCTCTTCTGTAACTGGTTCTTCAGCCTTATTTTCTTCAGCTACCTCTTCCTCAACCGCAACATCTTCAACCTCAGTCTCTTCTGTAACTGATTCAGTTGAATCAGCAGGTTCATCACCATCTAAAGAAGATTGCTTTTCTAATAGATTCTTTGTTGCTCGCAAAGCCTTCTTATTCTTACTAGATTTTACACAAGCAATAATAAATAGCAACAAAAATAAAGCGATTAATGCAGCTGCAGAAATTAAAACCCATTTGTATGAGCCCCATACATCCTTCAAGTCACCCCATAAATCCTTAACAAAATTGTTAAAATCAAATAAAAACATGCTAACACCTCTTATTCATCTTTTATATAATTATAAAATGATTTACATATTTTTGCAATTAAAATCACAAATATTTTTTTTGAAAATTTTACATAATCATTTATACTATAATCATAACATTATAAATGAAATCTATTTTCATTTTAGGTATTTACAAACCCACAAAATTTTTGTATAATATAAAGGCAGTTAAATTTGGAACGTTAGCTCAGCTGGATAGAGCACACGCCTTCTAAGCGTGCGGCCGAAGGTTCGAATCCTTTACGTTCCGCCATCTTTTTGTAATCAATAAACTTACTTAGGTAGGTTTATTTTTTTATTTTTATTTAGCTAACCTTTACCTCTTCTTTATGGAACTCATTTATTACCATATTTTTTAATCTTTAATTGTGGTATAATAAACGTATAATTTGTGCTATTATAATCTAAGCAGAAGGTGATTTTATGAATATTGTAGGCTTAATATGTGAATACAACCCCCTTCACAATGGACATGTTTACCATTTTAATGAGGTAAAAGAAAAAAGTAAGGCTGATGCTATAATTGTATCAATGTCATCTTACCTAACTCAAAGAGGAGATTTAGCAATTTTAGATAAATTCACTAGAGCTAAACTAGCATTGGAAATGGGAATAGATTTAATTATTGAATGTCCTTCTATTCTTTCAATGAATGAAGCTGCTATTTTTGCGGCAGCACATATAAATAATTTAAATATGCTTTGTGTAAGTGAAATATGGATTGGTTCAGAAAAAAATGATCCGTCTATATATCCAATATACAATAAATTTGTAAATTCTAATTCCTTTAAGGTAAGTGTTAAAGATAACATTTCTAAAGGCTTAAGCCCAAAAATGGCATATAGGCAAGCCTTTATTGACAATAAGGTTGAGCCATTAATGTCTAATGATTTACTTGGATTATTCTATTATCAAGCAATTCAAAAAATCAATCCAAGTATCAAATTAAAAACAATTAAAAGAACAAATAGTTTTGCATCTAAAGAATTCAATTCATCTACAATTCAAAGTGCATCGGCAATTAGACACAATCTATCTCAAGCCATCGATTTTGTACCACCATATGTATTACCACATTTAAAAAATGCATTTGATATTAATAAAGTAATTCCTTTTATTAACTACAATTTAATTATCAAAAATAATATTGATCAATTGATAGAGTCAAACGAAGGAATAGAAAACAGATTATCATTTAATTCTTTAGATAATTTCGATGATGTTGTCTATAAAATATCAACTAAACGCTATTCTGAAGGAAAAATCAAACGTCTTTTGATGGATGTATTATTCAATCTAACAAAAAAAGATTTATCTAGTTGTCTTAACGAACATAATTTTGTACGTGTTCTAGGATTCAATGATAAAGGTCAACAATTATTAAATGCCCGTAAAAAGGATTGCAAAATATATACTAATATTAAGGATGGAATCAATCATTCATTAGATATTGAATTAAGAATTTCCCGTATTTTAGATTTAATATATAAAACAAACCTCTTTGTTCAAGAACAAAAAGGTCCAATAATAATATAAAGAACAGTCCATTTGCGAACTGCTCTTTTTTATTTTGATAAGATTTCGGCATGATCCTCAAATACAGCAATAGTATATTCCCATTGCGCACTATATGAGCCATCCTCAGTATAAATAGTCCAATCATTAGTTCCATCAACATATACATGTCTCTTTCCTTCGTTAATCATTGGTTCTATTGTAAAAACCATTCCTGGTGTGATTAGCATTCCTTCCCCTTTTTTCCCTACATGACAAACATATGGATCCTCATGAAGTTCTAGGCCAACACCATGGCCTCCAACCTCTAATACAACCGAAAACCCATTTTGTTTTGCATGCTTATTAATGATATATCCTATATCTCCAAGAGTTGTCTTCCATGGAACAATTGCTTCAAATGCTTTATCTAAGCATTCCTTTGTAACCTTAACTAAACGCTCATGTAAAGGATGAGTTTTGTTTCCGATGATATACATTCTAGAGGCATCGCCATAATATCCATTATACCTGGTTGTACAATCAACATTGACAATATCTCCTACCATTAAAAGATCATTTTTTGACGGAATACCGTGACACACCTGATCATTTACTGATGTGCAACATGATTTAGGAAATCCTTCATAGCCAAGTGGTGCAGGATATCCACCCAATTCTTTAGTTGTTCGATTTACAATTTGATCAATTTCTTCAGTTGACATTAAAGGTCTAATTGCCTTTCCAACAGCATCAAGCACTTTAGAGTTAACAATTGAAGCTTCTCTAATTCCTTCTATTTGTTCCAAAGATTTAATCATTTCATCTGTTGGAACTATAACGCCTTTGTCCCGTAATTCATGGATTTTAGCAAGTATTTCTTCACGATTCATTTTTTCATTCCTCATTTCAGTAAGTATTATATATGAAAAAACTAATTAAATCAACTTTACCGAAAATTCTTTTAAATAACTCCTTGCTCAATCATTGCAGTTGAAATCTTCTTAAATCCTGCAATATTTGCACCCTTAAGTGTATCAAACGGATTATTACATTCACATGCAACCTCATATACATTTTTAAATATATTTTCCATTATATCCTTAAGTTTTGCATCGACATCCTCAAATGTCCAAGAAATACGTCCACTATTTTGACACATCTCAAGTCCTGATGTAGCAACACCTCCTGCATTTGCGGCTTTTGCTGGTCCATAAACAACCTTATTTTCAATAAAATAATGAGCAGCCTCTAAGCTTGAAGGCATATTTGCTCCTTCACATACCGCAATTACACCATTCTTAACTAGCTTCTTTGCATCCTCTATATCAATTTCATTTTGAGTTGCACAAGGTAATGCAATATCACATTTAATATTCCAAATAGCTTTAGATTCTTCAAAGTACTTTGCATCCTTATGAACATTTAAATATTCCTTGATACGAGCTCTTTTTACTTCCTTCAATTCTTTAACCAAGTCCAAATCAATACCGTTTTGATCATAGATAACGCCATTAGAATCAGACATTGCCACAACCTTTGCCCCTAGCTCTGTAGCCTTTTGACATGCATAAATTGCAACATTACCAGATCCAGATATTACAACAGTTTTACCCTTAAACGAATCATTTTTTAATGTTTCTAATGCTTTATTAGTAAAATAGCATAATCCATATCCTGTTGCTTCTTTTCGTGCTAATGAGCCGCCGTAGCTTAAGCCTTTTCCTGTTAAAACTCCGCATGATTCATTTTGTATTCTTTTATATTGACCATACAAATATCCAATTTCTCTTCCTCCAACACCAATATCTCCTGCTGGTACATCAGTAAATTGGCCTATATGGCGGTATAATTCAGTCATAAAAGCCTGGCAGAATCTCATAATTTCATTATCACTCTTACCCTTTGGGTCAAAATCAGAACCACCTTTTCCGCCTCCCATAGGTAATCCAGTTAGTGAATTTTTTAGTGTTTGTTCAAGTCCTAAAAACTTAATAATGGATTGATTAACACTTGGATGGAACCTTAATCCTCCTTTATATGGACCAATTGCACTATTAAATTGTACTCTATATCCTCTATTTACACATATTTCGTTTTTATCATTTAACCAGCACACTCTAAATGTTACAATTCTTTCTGGCTCAACAAATCTTTCTAGCACCTTATTTTTTTCCAGTTCAGGATGAGCATTAACATAGTCATCCAAGGATGTTAATATTTCCTCCGCTGCTTGAACGAATTCTGGTTCATTCGAATTTTTTTCTTTTACACCTTGTAATACGTTTTTTATATATAAATTCATAATCATTGCACTCCTTTATTTTCTAATATACAACATTTCACGAATAAAATAAAGAGATTTTTAAAAGAAAACGAATAAAATTCAAATTCTAAACTTTATAAATTATTTTTTTATTTTTTTTAGCCTAAAAAGCAACAAAATTCGAGTTAAAATTTAAAAATACTAATTATTTTAATTTTCACTCGAATTATATTCACTTAGAAAAACGTTTTCATTTTTTAATAAGATAATAGCTTGTTGTCAATGCTAAATTAAAAATATATAATAAATTTGTTGAGTTTATTTTTAATAACTTATATAATGAAATTAATAAAAATATATTTCTGGAGGATAAAAGGTTATGCTTCTATCACAAAAATTTGTCAGTGCTGACTCGCCTATGTGGTTAATCATTATATTAATTCTTGCAGGTCTAGGCCTATTTTTATTTGGAATCAATATGATGAGTAATTCATTAAAAACATTAGCCGGAAACAAGCTCAAAGCAATTATTCAAAAGTCAACTAATTCTCCAATTAAGGGAATCCTTGTTGGAATTGGAATTACCGTTTTGATTCAATCATCATCTGGTACAACAGCTTTAGTGGTCGGTTTAGTTAGTGCTGGTTTAATGACATTACCTCAAGCCATAGGTGTTATCATGGGATCTAATATAGGTACAACTATTACTTCAGTTTTAATAGGATTACCTATAACCGACTATTTTATAGCTTTTGCCGGAATAGGATCATTCGTATATTTTTTTAGCAAGAAAAAGAAAATAAAAGAGATTGGTAGTGCATTATTTGGGTTTGGTCTTTTATTCTTCGGATTAAGCATTATGTCTAGTTCTTTAGATGTAATTTTTACCCAATACGAAGAGACAGCAACTAATATATTTACTAAATTTTCATCAGTCCCAGTCCTAGGACTATTAGTTGGTACAGCCTTCACCGCTTTGATTCAATCATCAGCTGCAGCTATTGGTATTTTACAAACATTATATTCATCAAGTATTATTCCGTTGAACGGAGCTTTAGCAATTCTAATTGGATCAAATATTGGTACAACTATTACTGCAATTATGGCAGCCATCGGCTCTACTACTGATGCAAAGCGTACTGCATGTGTTCATGCATTGTTCAACGTTATTGGTGCTCTAATATTTATGCCTTTACTATATCCATATAATTTATTAATGTCCAATATGGAAAATTGGTTTAATATGAATCCTGCGATGACTATTGCAGTTGCCCATATTATATTTAATTTATTATCAACATTTATTCTATTCTGGTTTAGAGGTTATATGGCTAAAATCTCATGCGTTATAATCAAGTCAAAGGAACAAAAAAATCCGATTTATCAAGGATTATCTGATTATTCGTTATGCACAAAGAGCCCTACACTTGCTCTTGAATTCACAAAAAAAGCAATCGAATATATGTCATCTATTACAGTTCAATACTTCGAATTAACAATGGATTATTCATTTAAAAATAATTCAGAGGCTATTGATAAAGCTCAAGCATATGAATTAGAACTTGATGAGCTTGACAATAAGATTCATGATTACTTAATTAAAATAACTCAAGTAGGTGTTGAGAATGCAGATTCTAATATTTTATCTAAATATCTAGATACAATTAAGGATCTTGAGCGTATTGGAGATCATTGTAGTAATATTATTGAGTTCTTCCGCGATAGATACAATGAAAATTTAGTATTATCAGATGAAGGTTCAACTGATTTAAAGAATATGTATGACACCTTAGATTTAATGGTTAAAAATGCGACACTTGCTATTTCAACCGGAAATAAACAGCTTGCAAATACTGTAATTGAAGCTGAAGAAAAGATTGACGTTATGGAAGAAACTTACCGCAAACGTCATATTTTAAGATTAAACAAAGGTATATGTACAGTATCAAACTTTGATTATTATGTTGATATTTTATCAAACCTTGAGCGTATTGGAGATCATACTGATAACATAGCTTCTAATGTTATCTACGATGATTACAGCAGTCTAGCTCAAACAGGATTAAAAGAATTACATAGTTTAGAAAATAAAAATGAAATTTAATTGTTGGCCTTTGAACTGGCTCTAAAAAAGTAGACAGTTAAGAAAAAAAGGGGAACAACAATAT
>CAMELE010000050.1 GCA_945923475.1 uncultured Mollicutes bacterium | reverse complement strand
TATTTTCTATAATAAATTCTAATAATTATAAACAATCTAAATGTGTTTTATATAATAAAAATAATTAATTATTATTTAATAGTACTGTAAATTGATTATTGTCTTATAATAATAATAATTAATTAATATTGTTTTCATTCTTCATTATTTTTTTGACTTTTTGATATATTACAAATAATTATCAATGTATTAATGTGATGACATGATTAACTATTGTTTCAAGCAATGCTTTACATCAACTAGATATATATTAATTATTATTGAAACAAAAATATTCACAATGTTATAGTTAATCTTACACACATTTATTCAAATTTGACTTGTTTTTGGAGCTTATTTTTTGTCAGACAAAAACAAAATGAAAAAAGAAATAAAACCAAATAAGACGAAGTTAATAATAATATAATATTACTATCAAAAAGAACTAAAAGAAGAACAATTACCTAGGGAATTCGAATGTTTCATTATAATCTAAATTTTCACTTTTTTATTTATAATGTTTCGGGAAAAAATCTATTATCACATCATTTATTACCTTAATACAAAAATGATTAATGTTTATATAGATTTTAATACCACGAAAAGTACAAGCTTATTGCAAAGGAAAAACTATTCAATATGACTTTTATTTCAACTTGGAATAAGGAAAATATTTATTAAAAGACTTTAGAGATAAAAATAGTATCTTTAATATAGTTCAGAAATATAATACTCCGCAATTGATGCTTCTTAATTGTGTTTTATCTTCACTACCTTTATCTCTAATACTTATTGACATCTATTCTCTTGAATACATTTATACCATTTAAGGTAAAAAAATTTTACCTATAATTGATAATTGTATCGGAAAAAATCCAATTTAGTTTATCAAAGGAAAAAGTATTTGAGGATATTAATATCTTTAGTCAAAATGAAAAAACTTTGGATCTATTCACTTCACTGCGCTTAAAGTTCTCTCTATGGGTCAATATTAAGAAAAGGTAAAAATGAGATATTTTAATAAAATGAGTCAAAAAGAAGAATATAATGTGATACATTAAGGCTCGCTCTAAATTATAGTGTTTAAGATACAATTACAAAGATTAGCAATTTCAATAAAAAATGTTTATGTTATATAATAATTACAATGCAACAATTATAAAATGATTTCAGTAAGGTAGTTATTAATATTTAAATGTGTTTTGTCTTGATTGAGATAGATAGCACATCTATTCCTAATTTTAATGATAATTCAAAACTGTTGAACAAAAATAGTCTTTTATGAAGTTTTATCTTTTTCTTAATGTGTATAAAGAAATAATTATCAAAGATTTCTTTTGATTTATTATTTTGTCAAAAAATAAAAGAGTAATTAGACGACAATTTATTTGTCGAGATGTTTTTTTAGTAAGAACAGTTTTAATGAACTTTCTCACTCTACTGGGTAATTGAATAAAAGAAATAAAGATTTTGTTATATATTAGATATTATCTAATATTCTATAACTAAAGCTTTCAGAAAATATTGTTTGTATATATATTCAATTAAACATCTCTCTTGTATTATAATATAGAAATTATTTTCATAAAGGAAAGAATTATAACTACCAACAACACAATTACATTTATATAATAAGATAACAAATAAAGAAAGATGTTTTATTTATCGTTGACAACATAAACTCCGAACTGAATTTCTTTAACAATTAAGTTCTCTCTTAATTGAGAAGCTACAGAACTCTCAGTCTCTATGTTACTGCTATTATTATTACAGTTTCCATTTAAATTATGTTCCTTTAAATGAAATGTATAATCGCTTTTTAAATTAAAATGTGTTTTACATATGCTACACTTATAATAGCTAAAATGTAAAAATAGTAACTTACTCAAATTTATTGTGTTTAATTTTATAGTGTTCTCTCAAATGTGATTCAGTTTTGCGATTGTGGAATGAGATTTTTGGTGAACTTTCAATGTGCCCTTTTCTGCAAATCCTTTCCCGCAAAAAGAGCATTTAAAAGGTTTAATGCCTTTATGAAAGAGTTCATGAACATAAAGGCGATAACCTGTTCTGAAAGTTCTTTCACAGTTTGGATGAGGACATTTGAACAAGTATATATTTCTATGAATAGCATTGATGTGCTTTTTGAGAACAGCTTTGTTGACGAATTGCTTTTCACAGAACTCACATTGGACACGTTGAATAGTTGAAGAAGTAGTTGTTGAGGTCTTACTCATATAGAAGAATGTTTCTTTGTTATAATATTAAATATTAATGGATAGATATAATATTTTAGTTTTGAATTTTGGATATTTTTTGAAAAATAAAATTAATAAATTAAAATCATTATATTTCTCTACTTATATTGAAAAGAAAACCTCAAGAAGAATTAGTTCTATCATTCTTTAAATTAAATAGATAGTATCATGTTATTAAATATCACAGTATAAAAAGATATTATGGATTAATATAATTATAAAGTATAATTCATTACTAATATACTTGGTGTTTAAAATATAATTCTTTGTTTTATTTCTGGTTGTTGTAATAAATAATTAGGTAATAATAATATCTTTATTCAATTTTTATTAGATTTATCATATTGAAGTTTAATTCAAGAAATTGAAATAAAGATTGTTTATGTTTTCATATTATAAAATTATTATAAGTAATTTCATTTGACTTTTAATATTCTCTAAATGAACAAGAAACTATGTCATACTATAATAGCTATCTTTATATTATATTATTATTTAATTATATATTATCGTTAATTTTTTGTTCGTTTTAAAAATTTAAACGAAGTAATATCAAATTAATTAATTAATTGCCTTTGGACGAGCTTAAAGAAGAAATCAGAGATTATTGTCAAGGAAATTATGAATATAATAGAGATTATCAGAGATAATAATTTTCTTAAGTATAAAGTGAAAATAAAAAAACAAATATATTAATTAGAATCATGTCAGTTTATCAGCTGGGTAAGGATGATTCTTATCTGCTTTCTATCCCTAGTCCTTTATTTCCACTAATAAGACACTTAATAGTCTCTTTTTCTCATTAAAAATATTTTTAACATTGGTTCTCTTCAACCCTTGATTACTCAATCCTTGCTGGTTTAGCATCTGTCATTTTATATTGTATTTAGTTTATTCTTCTTTATATTATATTACATATAATTATTATGTTATTGAAAAAAAAAACAAATATATTAATTAGAATAATAATTTGATGTCATAATAATTAAGGGGAAAACTTATTATTAATTGTGCTTTAATTTTATAAGTGTTATTCATATATTCTATATTTATGATGTCATAATAAGTAAACTCGTATTTTTTTAAATTAATATTATTATGTAACTTTTGTAACATTGTATTATAATATATACACCTTTGTAGAATTAACAATATTTACTTAGAATCTGTAATTAATTATCCTATATACTATATAACTATCAACTATCTCGCTCTGGAAAAAGATTCTCTTAAAAAATTTTCATTTGATAAAAAACATTATTATTTGTTATTCCTTTCTTGTTAATCAATAAGAAATTATTATTAGCATAAAGTTATTAATTATAATACTCAAAGTGTAGCTTATAAAGAAATAAGAAACGATATTAATAAATAACTATTTGACGACTGTTTGGGATATCTGAGCAATTTTGATAATACATCAACACAATATACTCACTCTTTATAAGGATTTATAAAAATTGAATTAATAATTATTTAAGTAAAACGGAAATAACTCTAAAACAATTAGAATCTTATAAAATAGTTGATTTAAGTTTATAAGATAAATATGAACTACAAGACTATACACTTAAACAAATTGATATATTTTTCATATTACATTAATTGAAAAGAATAAAGTTTCTTGTTCTCTCTGATAAAAACAAAGAAAGGTTATACTTAAGGAGAAGAATAATATCTTATATTGAATTATAAAAAGAAGTAAATAAAGCAGTATGGAAAGAAGTAATCATTTTATAATTACACTATTTGTTTTATTTTATGCATGATAAATTTCTCTAAAACTTTGCTGTTTTGAAACACCCAGAGGATTCGAAATGCTTTCTAAATCTTTTAGAATATCACTCGGTCCATTTCGAATCCTGACTAGAGTCATTTTAAATATTAATTATTAAAAACACTAATTCACTTAATAGAGAGTCTGAATAAGAAATATATTTAATAGAAGTGCGAAATTAATAAATACATCTTAGGAGTAAAGAAAAGTGATACGTCCAATGTTAAATATTTATAAACACATTAAGAAAGAGTAGGAAGCAATTTTAATAACAAACATTAGAAAATAAAGCAATATAGGAAAGTATGGTATGGAAGATATAGCAGAATATAATAAATGTAAGAAATATCATCAAAAAGATCTAGTGCTCATTTATTTCAAAACAGTTTGATTCATTATTTCCTGATTTAATTCAAATTCTTTAAAAAGGAACAAGAGGAAAATGATAGAAAGCAGGAAGTTATATCAATTCAAATTATTTATGTTTAATTAAAGAACTCTATAGAACTAGATGTTCTCAACACTTTCACTTTATAAATTAGATTAACCACATTTTGATAATAAAATAAAAGAAAAACTGTGTTCATTCTTTATATACTATAGTATACTATAGTTTTAATAGTTAAACCTAAACAAATGATATTGATATAATGACATTTTGTAAAATAAAAGAAATAGAAGATAGATTTAATTATAGGAAGAGTAGCCTAGAATATAAGCTCAAGAATTGAAATAATGGTTTCTGAATAAATCATCTCAATATAGTCATTCATGAACTCTACAAATTACAATGTAAATTTTGTAGATTATATTAATATTTAAAATTATTAATGAAAATATAATTGGAAATATATTAATATTACACTATTATTTTACAATAATTAAACAAAACATGGAAGATAACTTATATACAATTAACAAAACACTACAAATCAGAATGTATTATCCTATTATCAAAATACAATGTGATAATATGTGAAGGTTAGTTATATATATGTAAAATAAATAAATTTCAGATTGTTTTTATTATTTTACTATTTTGAAAATGGAACATTTGAATGATTTCTATTTGAATTTTGCAAATGATGATGATGGGTTACAATTAAAGATAAATGAAGAAGAAAAGGACAATAATGAACATAATCTTTTTTCATCTTTTGATTCCTTAATGAACAGTAATAATTACTTCATTCCAGAAAAAACCTTTAATTGCTTTGAAAAGAAAAAAGATGAATCAACTCAAATGTTAACAAAACAAAAAACAGAGAGGGAAACAATAGAAAATACAGAAAAAGAGAAAATAAGAGCAAAGAATAGAGAAAGTGCAAGAAGATCAAGAGCCAAAAAACACAAGATCTTATTTTCCTATTAGAACAGAATAATATTCTTAAAGCAGAAAATATGAGCTATAAATCTAAGATTGATTTACTTTGCCCTCATTGTAAAGCTTTATTTACTTCAACTAAAACTAAAAAGGTGAAATTTAAATCTAATCAAATTATATCTCCAAACCCTACTAATACTATTGTATCAACAACACAAAATATTAATAAAAAGGAGAAAGAGATAAAGAACAGATTTACTATAAAAACAGAAGGATTATTCGAATTCAAAGATGATAACAACCCTACTCAAAAACGTATTGGTACAGTTGTTGGGATCATTTCTCTTATATGTATATTATCAAATATCTTTTATAATTCTGTAAATGTAAAGAACTATGTTTACTCTCTTAATCACAAAACTATACGTTCACTTTCTGAATCCTCAGTCAATCGTTTTCATCAAACGTTATTCGATGAAAAAATGCTTCTTGATAAATACACCGAATCTACAGGTACTTTCATTAAGTATGGGGAATATCGTTATCTGAATAAGCTGAAAATGTCAACTAATTCCACACATCATCATTTTGATTTTAAGAAACCTCTGACACTGATGGATGTTTTTAATCAGAATGAAAAATGTGATAAAGAAGAAGAAAACTGTTTTGTGAAATTACATAATTTAAAAAGACAATCAGAATACTTCGATAATGATAATAATGTGATATTGACATTTTACATTCCAATTGATGATAACATTGATGAGAAGAAAAATAAAAAATATATAACTGAGAAAGAAGATTTCTTTCAGATTAATCTTCTGTTATTAGGATACTCAATAAATAGTATATATCCTTAATAGTATTTTTTAACATCATATAATATAAGAATCTATTATTTATTTTTGCATAATATTCATGAAATGTATTGAAGTAAATAAAATGAGTCAGCGATTAAATTTTGGCAATCTATAAACTTAATAGATAATCTTATTGTTTAAAGTATTAGCTTTACTAACCATATTATCTAGTGATAAAAAAGATAAATTCAATAGAATAAATAAAATTATACCTTTAAACAGTATAATTAATAAAACAAAAGGAATTCATATTCCAATAATTTTTTTTAATTTAAGAAAAATCAAATAACAAATAAAATAAAATAAGAACTTCTAATAATATTTATAATACTACTCTTTCTTATTACATAATGATATATTCATAATAGTTGTTTTGATATCATCTCTTAAAATATTAAACAAATAATCTTCGTTTTTTTTCAAAGAATCAACTAAATTCTCAAAATTTGAACTATCTTTGATATTTTTAAGTTCTTCAACTAAATTATGCGAACATGAATCTAATTCATAATATAATTTATTCTCTTGCAGGTTCCATATATTCTCTTTTTTATAATAATTAGTAAGTAAACCAAGGTAAGGATCATCCTTAAAAGTATATTTCTTCAATATTTGTAAATCATAAATCATTTTTGTATAATATTCGTAGTCATATACATTTGATACTGTTTCTTTCGCTTTGTAAAGTAGTTTATTTTTGGTATTAGTATTTCTTTTACAAAAAGAGCAACAAAATGAAAATTCCATATATTCTTTTAATTTCAATTTCTCAAATTCATTTATTTGCTTTTTTACTTTTATTGTATTTGGAGTTCCAATTGTTGTTGAGAGATTTGGACTTTTGAGGAAGTTTGTTGTTACTGGACTTTTATTTTGCGCAATTAGATAGTTATTAGAATATGAAAGACTACTTGAACCCATATTAGAAATATTATTACTTGTTTTTTTATTTAATGAGTGAGGAAGCTTTGATGATTTTTTTGTGTCAAACAATAAATTGATTAATGTATATTCTTTAATCCTAGGAGTGATTCCGAATAGAAAAATAATTTGAATTACAGAGATTATTATTTTTATGACACTAAAAATTGAAGATAAAACTTCAGGTAATTTTAAATAACTTCTTTTATTAAAGGCAATCTTTTTATTCATTTGTATTGAAATAGTAAGAAGTAATGAAGAAGATAAAGGTTCTTCTAAATATTCGTCTGAGTTATAAAAATATTGTACACTATAATCATCTATCGTCCAATAAGTTTCAGTTTTTTTGTTCTCAAACATCCATCCTACATCATTCTCAAAAATTGTCGTAGAGTAATAAAACTTATATATTTTTGGAAGGTTCACATCTAAAATTGGTGCCTCGTTTTTATACAAAATTTCTATAGGATTATCATAATTATTTGGATTATATAATAAAGTTGGATAAAAGATTTGAGCTTGATAGCGTATAGTCAAAGCTCCAGAGCCAGTATAAAAAGATTTAGGATAGCAATGGGATGAATAAGCAGGAGGGACAAGACCAGCACAACGCCCTAAATTCATTTGATATACTGAATATTCAGGATTACCTGTGTCTCCTCCAAATAGCTCATCATAGAAAAAAAAGAGGCATAAATACGTTCCATTAGGCAAGTTATGTTTTTTAATAAAACTCTCATTACATCGATAATCAGATTCATTAAGAGAACCTCTGGCTAAAAGTAAATATTTCCCTAAAGGTTCGTCATAATATTTTCTAAGATGAAAATAATCATAATAGACTACATCGTTAAAGATATCTTCCTCACTAGTAGAGCTTATTATTTTAATGGCCACAGTTAAATTTTTTTCTGACATATTAACCATAGAAAAATTTAATGATTCATACATAGAAGAACTTGTTCTTGGATTAGTTTTATTTAAGAAGTCTTTCCCAAGTAAGAAAAAAAGTGCTATTAAGGCAACTCCTATTATCAAAGTAATTATTCCTCCTACTGAAGTGGATAACTTTTCACGCTTTCTAATTGACAATTGAATAAAGGTTCCAAAAATATCAATATTATCAAATATAATTAAAATATCTGAGTAATTATTATAATATAATGATAATTGATAAAATTCTTTTTTCTTACCATATATAAAGAAATTGAATCTTTTATTTTAATTCATAAGAAGATGCAATTCATTCAGATACTGCTTTTCCTTTTGAGCATTTATTTTACAAAAGAAAGGAGGTTCTTAACTAATGTTATTGATACAGATAAGAATATGATTTCAATGAAAGGTGAGCAAACAACAAAAATCCAATGTGATCCTGAAGATCCAAAGAGAATAATAATATAATTGAAATACTCAATGACTACTTGTCAACTAAAGCGACAAAATAATTGACTAATAAAGAAACTAATAAAGAAAATTCATTTATTGATGTGGTAATATAAGTATATTCTATTTTACATTTTCTATTATACGTTTAATAGTGTAATTATATATACAATATATTATTTAAATAGTTCATCTTACATTTATTTACACAAATTGATTTAAAAGATATATGATAACATTGCCCTTATCAATTGTTTGTGAATAGACACTTGATTACACTATTATTAATGCTCATTTGGATTATATAGTAAAAAAGAAAAAAACTTCCTCATATAAGTAAATAGAATTTTGCCGTAGGTAATAATTTTATGGCTATTTTCTGAAGTTGAGAGACAATAATACTATTCTTGTTGGTTGTCAGGGTGGATGATTTAATATTTCTATGCTATGACTATAAAGAAGTATAAAACAGCTAATAAAATTCATAATGAGAATATGTAGAACTTCTGTAAGTAGAACATAATATATCTCTTTCTTGTTCTTTGTACACAACGATTAAAGAATGGGAATATAAAGGGTAAAGAAAATGATATTATAAATGTAATCAATCTTGCTGATTTCTTTTTTGTGTCAATAACATAATCACCTAAAATGAAAAGAAATATCATTTCAATCTTCATTTAATTGTGCAATAATTTTAATAATCTGTTTTTTAGTTTCTTTATTAAAAATAAAAAAATATAAAAGTTAGTTTTGTTTTTCATAAAAATCAAATAAAAATACAATAAGAACTTCTAATAATATTTATAATACTACTCTTTCTTATTACATAATGATATATTCATAATAGTTGTTTTGATATCATCTCTTAAAATATTAAACAAATAATCTTCGTTTTTTTTCAAAGAATCAACTAAATTCTCAAAATTTGAACTATCTTTGATATTTTTAAGTTCTTCAACTAAATTATGCGAACATGAATCTAATTCATAATATAATTTATTCTCTTGCAGGTTCCATATATTCTCTTTTTTATAATAATTAGTAAGTAAACCAAGGTAAGGATCATCCTTAAAAGTATATTTCTTCAATATTTGTAAATCATAAATCATTTTTGTATAATATTCGTAGTCATATACATTTGATACTGTTTCTTTCGCTTTGTAAAGTAGTTTATTTTTGGTATTAGTATTTCTTTTACAAAAAGAGCAACAAAATGAAAATTCCATATATTCTTTTAATTTCAATTTCTCAAATTCATTTATTTGCTTTTTTACTTTTATTGTATTTGGAGTTCCAATTGTTGTTGAGAGATTTGGACTTTTGAGGAAGTTTGTTGTTACTGGACTTTTATTTTGCGCAATTAGATAGTTATTAGAATATGAAAGACTACTTGAACCCATATTAGAAATATTATTACTTGTTTTTTTATTTAATGAGTGAGGAAGCTTTGATGATTTTTTTGTGTCAAACAATAAATTGATTAATGTATATTCTTTAATCCTAGGAGTGATTCCGAATAGAAAAATAATTTGAATTACAGAGATTATTATTTTTATGACACTAAAAATTGAAGATAAAACTTCAGGTAATTTTAAATAACTTCTTTTATTAAAGGCAATCTTTTTATTCATTTGTATTGAAATAGTAAGAAGTAATGAAGAAGATAAAGGTTCTTCTAAATATTCGTCTGAGTTATAAAAATATTGTACACTATAATCATCTATCGTCCAATAAGTTTCAGTTTTTTTGTTCTCAAACATCCATCCTACATCATTCTCAAAAATTGTCGTAGAGTAATAAAACTTATATATTTTTGGAAGGTTCACATCTAAAATTGGTGCCTCGTTTTTATACAAAATTTCTATAGGATTATCATAATTATTTGGATTATATAATAAAGTTGGATAAAAGATTTGAGCTTGATAGCGTATAGTCAAAGCTCCAGAGCCAGTATAAAAAGATTTAGGATAGCAATGGGATGAATAAGCAGGAGGGACAAGACCAGCACAACGCCCTAAATTCATTTGATATACTGAATATTCAGGATTACCTGTGTCTCCTCCAAATAGCTCATCATAGAAAAAAAAGAGGCATAAATACGTTCCATTAGGCAAGTTATGTTTTTTAATAAAACTCTCATTACATCGATAATCAGATTCATTAAGAGAACCTCTGGCTAAAAGTAAATATTTCCCTAAAGGTTCGTCATAATATTTTCTAAGATGAAAATAATCATAATAGACTACATCGTTAAAGATATCTTCCTCACTAGTAGAGCTTATTATTTTAATGGCCACAGTTAAATTTTTTTCTGACATATTAACCATAGAAAAATTTAATGATTCATACATAGAAGAACTTGTTCTTGGATTAGTTTTATTTAAGAAGTCTTTCCCAAGTAAGAAAAAAAGTGCTATTAAGGCAACTCCTATTATCAAAGTAATTATTCCTCCTACTGAAGTGGATAACTTTTCACGCTTTCTAATTGACAATTGAATAAAGGTTCCAAAAATATCAATATTATCAAATAAAGTATATAAATAAAACATTTATATAAATAAAATATCTGACTTATTATTAATATTATGATGATTATTATTTTACTATTATTATTTATTTTCTCATATATAATGCAATTAATCTAATATTGTTATTCATTCATCAAAATGAATTGTAAAAAAATCCTGCTTCTCCTGTCCATGATTCTTTTCACTCATGAAAGAAGATTTTTAACCGATGTTATAAATATAGATGAGAAAACGGTCCCAACAACAGAAAGCAACAATGATACTTGTGATCCTAGAGATGAGAGCTCTTGCAAAAAAGGTCAAATATGTAGGAGGGTCGAGAATGGGTATCACTGTGCAGAACTATTGGTCCTTGCTTCAAATGATAACAAAGACTTATCTCCAGGAGAAGCC
>CAMELE010000049.1 GCA_945923475.1 uncultured Mollicutes bacterium | reverse complement strand
TTTCTAACTTAATAGATTATATTCTAATTACTAATAATATAGTATATGTATTTACATTAATATTTCGCGTGGGTTTTACAGCATACCGTTTTCGTTTCAACGGTATATTCACCATTAGTGCGAAATCTCTTATTTTTAGAAATTAAACAAATCAACATTTTAATTAAATATTTTTATACCAATATCCATCTTTATATTTTATAAATCCTTTCATTTTCAACGACTGCAAAACTTTAGAAATTTGTTTTTTCATTAGAATCAATTTTTTCGAATATATTTACCTCTTTAATACATTCCAAAGCATCTTTATAAGAAAACTTATTATCAATGGATAAAATATCATCAATTGTGAGTTTAATTAACATAATTGAAGTATTTATTTTTCCTTTTTCATTAAGACAAAATTCTTTGTTTGGACAAATAATACTATTTTCAAACACTCTAATGTAAGGCTTAATTTTAATCAGTGAAAATAAATTATTTAAAAGCATAATTGTATCAATTCTCTTATTTGAATACTTAACTCCATGTAAAGCAGGATGCCTTCTTATCTTTTTATTTGACTTAATTTCATTCTTCCAATTTTCATTATCTTTATTTTGAGGCATAATATGCTCAATAGTTGTAGTTGAATCAATTTGAACTTTTTCCTTAATAGCGTTAATACCATTTTCAAGAATAGATAATAAATATTTACATAGATTTCTATTTTTATATATATTTTCATTCATTAATTTTTCTTTGAATTTTGTATCATTAGGAGTTGCATCCTTTGTATATAATAAATCATTTGACATAAAACTATATATACTACTCAAGTAATTAGATTTATATGTGTCATCTTTAAAAATTCTCTTGTATAATGATCTATATAATCCTCTCAAAGAATTTGAAGGAACACAAACAACTAATCTTCTAATTGTATAATTTAGATAAAATAATAAAACTTGTAATAATACTTCTTCATCTATTACAGATTCTTCATAATCAGCAAAGATGCTAAATAAAAATATATAAATAGTTGATTGATTTAAGCTTCTAAATGCTTCCAAAATATTATTTATTTCTTTTGAATAATTATTATCTAAACCAATAAAAGCTTGATAAAATTTTGAATAATACTTTAAGTCTCTCAATATTTCTTCATGTGTTAACTTAGAATTATCAGCCCACTTTTTAAAAATTTGATAAGCATCCTTTTCCTTAACTTCACCAACTTTATAAATTATGTAAGACAAAAAATATTTATTAATCTCAACTTTTCCTAAAGCAAGTTCCATAGGAAGCCAAAATTCTTCAAATAAATAATCCATATTTGAATCTGTCATTAATAAATAATTTCTAATCAAATCAGCTAGTTTTAAATCCTCACCAGTAGAATTTATTCTTTCAAAAATAACTTGAGGATCATCATTTGGTTCTTTAAGTGAAATCATAACAATTTCTAATCTCTTTAAACCATTGAGAATATTTTTATCTGATATTCTTTTTCTACAAACTCTTCAATTAATTGACAAAAATAATTATAATTAATAAAAATATTTGATGATCTATTCATTTTATCAAACTTATCACTCATTAAATAAAGAAATTGCTCATTATCGCTTTTAATTGGTTTAAGTTTTAGTTTATTTTTTCTTGATTATTAAATTCTCGAGAATTAGATACATTAAACAATAATCCTTCAAGTTCTTCTTTATCAGAATCATTACCTTTATCATATAAAGCTTTCAATAATAAGTAAATTGATGTCATTCTTTGCTGACCATCAACAATAATAAAATGCTTTAATCCGCCTTCTTCATCTTGTTGCACTTGAACAACCGTTCCTAAAAAGTGTGGACGAGAATTGTTATATGCTGCAATTACATCATTGAATAAGGCTAAGCAATTATCCTTTTTCCAATCATAATTTCTTTGATATACTGGAATTTGATATTGCCTTTTATTATCAAACATCGTATCTATTATTTTTTCTGGTTCTGCCTTCATAGATTATACCTCACATTTATTGATTGAATATTTTTTCTTTAAGAAAAATTCTATTTTGCATATTATACCATTTATTGATAATAAAAAAAGGTTCTTATGAGCCATAAATAAATATTGATGTTAGTGTACAATAACAAGTTAAAATCAGATTATCAAATCATTAAATTGTTAACATTAGTGTCTTTATTTCATTTTTTATCATATCTTCTACTCTTACTAAAGTCGTAACCGTCTCATAAGTCGGCGCAGTAATAAAAAAGTAAAAAAAGACAGCACTTATATGTACTGTCTCAAATGATTAATTGGTGGAGGTTGCAAGATTCGAACTCGCCTGGCAAACTCTATAACAAAATATGTATAAGACTCACGTTTCATCAGAGTGGCAAAAAACCTCCAGAAAGCCAGTTACCACCACATAAATTAAATATTACCATACACATCACCTCAAAAATCTTTCTTACATTTATTTCAACTGAAATATTTATCTTAATCAACATTGAAAATGAAGGTAGAATACCAATTGCTAAATTCACTGCATATACTATTGCTATAAGCTATAATCATTATACATTATTTTTCCTTTAAAATAAAGGTAAATTTTCTATATTAAATTTTGAATAGAATAATACAAGATAGTATTTTCTTTCTATCATAGATGATAGCAGCATTTTCATCATATATATCATAGATAGCTTCACGGATAGATTGTATTAATCTTTTAGCTGATCTTTCTGATAGCTATAATTCTTCTTCAATTTCTTTTATGGATTTTCCATCACTATTTAATAATGAAAATAGTAGTTTTACCTTTTTATACTGAGATACTGATACAGAATAGCCATTACTCATAGTAATCCATGACCTCCACATTAAGCTCTGATGCAGGTATACCAAGCTTTGCTAGAATTGTTTCTGGTGTAAATTGTCTATTTTCATGGCTTAAGCGTATTAAGCCTTTATGCTCATAGTTACCTTGTTCTAGTAATCTATATCTTGATACATCTACGCCTATTATTTCTGAATATTTTTCTTCTTTTTGCTTAGAAAGTATTCTTGAAATATGAAGTAGTAGTCCTAAATGTGATTCAATCTTATATTCATTATATAAGCAATATAAGATTATTAGCTTAGTGGGCAGATAAGCGACCTTTATTATTGAATTAAAGATTGTGATTTTCTTTGTTGAAATCATTATTGGATAACCACTATTATCCAAATAGAAATACATACTACTATATGGACCATATTTAGCTGCATATTCAAATGCAATAAATCTTATGATTCCATAGCGTTCCTTTGCAGGAAATGTTTGCATGAATTTATTCTCCTTTAATTTATAAATTTGAACTAGGCCTAATTCATGCTTCTATTATAAAAAATGTGCTGTATCGCATTGTAAGATAACTAAAACTTTTTGAAGAATATTTTTCCTTTAGTTAAGCCACTTTTTAGGGTTAGAAATGGTGCTGTGTTATATTGTAAGATAAATTAGGATTTTCCTACATTGTAGGACCAGGCTTTCGGCTTCAGATAAACTTGCGTACTTGCCTCAATCCTTAATTCAAAAAAAGAAAGAGTATATCCTAAGATAGACTCAAATTTTTATAATTAATCGATTCATTATTTTAGATTAAAAATCTTTTAAAAATATTTTTATTCTTACTGAATAGTATCCTCTATTTTCAACTGATGAAACTCTAGCAAGTAATAGTTTACCTGCATCCATTAATCTTGAAAATATTATTGTATCTTCTTCTGGAATATAACCAAGCTTATTATTATCTTTATCATAAATAATAATGCTATTTTCGTTAAATTTATTAACCTCACGCATTAATGTTAATTCTTGATTTTCTTGAAGCTTAGAGTATATTTCATCGGAGTTAGTTGTTCTAGAAATACGTGTATCAAAAAGATAAATTTCTTTAACAAGTGGCTTTAATAATTCTGATACACCTTTATTAGCCACAACTTCAGCAATTTGATTATCAATTACTTTAACATCATTGGACATAAGAGTTACCTCCCGATTGTCTATCTACTTCTTCTTGAAGCTCATAAATATATGTGTTAAAAGATTCAATTTCAGCTTCGATATCTGTTCTATGAGCATCAATTACAATTTCATTTTTAAGGAATTTATTTAAAAGATAAGGATTAGATGATTTAATCTTTTCTATTCTTTCTTCATATTCATTAATTTTATTTTCCATAGTTGGAACATCAATAGTTACTGTTTTATCCTTAACCTTAACAGTCACAGCATCATATACCTGCTCAAGGCTTTCTAAATCATACATATTGTAATAGAACATTGCCTTTTGCCATAATTCCATTATTTCTTCATCTAACTCATATTCAGGATGTAAATCAGGGTGTATTAGCTTCGCGATTTTATAGAACATCTTTTTGATTTTTCTTTCATCCTCAGATAAAACGCCATGGCTCTTCTTAGCTAAATCAACTTTATCTAATAAATCCTTAAGTTCTATTTGATATTCAGTCATTTCGTCTTCTACGTATTGCTTAACCTCTTCAACATTGATAGGTAAGCCTCTATTTTTAAGAGTAATAATATATGATAGCATCTTTTTTAGTTTAATAACTTCAATTGAAACTTTGAATTTTTTGATTTCTAAAAGACCAAATTCAATATTATATTTAATTTCAATTTGCTTAGCCTCGTTAAGAGCATTTTGATAATTAATTACAATATCAGAATACTTTTCATATAAGTCTTTTTCATTTTCATTTTTAACAATATCCATCATCTTACCTCCCATTAATGACTATCAAGTGATTCATCCAATCTTAATTCTTCAGCAATTGCTGTAAGCTTTTCTTCACCAACCATCGCATATAAGAAAAAATCTTTAATTGATTTAAACCATTTTTCATTATACTTAACTGAAATTGTTCCATCTTCCTCTTTAATAGACTCAACAGTATAATGTTCTTCATCATAATGGCAAAAATAATATTTATCTGGTGTTTTCATTAGTTCTAGTAAATTATAAATGCAAGCATCATAATTTATATCTTTATCATATTTAAACAGACTAGATTCAATAGTAGACATTATTGTCAAATCTCCCCAGAATGAATCAGTACGTGCCATTCTATCAACTAAAACATCTCTAGCTTGACGCATATAATGTATGCCTTCTTCTATTTCACCTTTATTAAATTTGATTGTTGCGATACGAGAAGCAACCTCTGGATAATGCCAGAATATCATGTTTCCGTCCTCACCTATCTCAGTGAAAGCATTCATAAGAATATCATATGATTTATCTAAATCTTTTTCTACATAGTAACCATTCTTATACATATCTGAAACTTTAATCATAGAGTTAATATGACCTAAATCAGCACTCATTTTATAATATTTAAATGCTTTTTCATAATCTGGTGTACCTAATCTACCATAGTAATAGATATATCCTAATCCATTCATAGCACCTACATTACCTTCTTCAGAAGCAATTAAATAATACTTTTCAGCTAAATCAAACTTCTTCATTTCATAATACATTCCACCAAGATATGCAGTAGCTTCAATATCACCATCATCACTTAAAAATAATAATGCTTCAATTAAATCCTCATCATCCTTTTTAGAATGTGTTCTTTTATTATAATAATTATCCCAAATTTTAGTTGCTTGTTCCTTATTCATTGTCTTCACCATTTACCAGTTCTAAATCATTATAAAGTGTAGAAATAAACTCATTACCAATTTTGGCCTTTGTAAAAAATTCTTCTATATCATGATACCAAGTATCACCAAATCTAATTACGGGTTCTTCTAAATCATCCTCATAAACTGATTCTATTTCATAGACTGTTTCCTTATGATTTTTATTATCTATATGCTTAAACTTATAAATCCCTGGAATTTTTACTAATTCAAACAATCCAAAGATACATGTATCTTTATCAAAATCATAAATCAAACTTGGGATTCTTCTTTTGGCACCATCAGCACTTTCTATAATGTCATATATAAATCGTCTCATTTTTGATATATCCTTAATTCTTCAGATTTAATTCTTTGATTATGCTCATTAATTAAAGTCTCTAATTCTTTTGACTTATAATTTACTTTATTAGTAATTGCTTTGATAACATCAACATCCACTTTTGAATTGTGAGTTTTAATATATTTAATTAATTGTTCATCAAGCCATTCCTCATATTCAGTTGTTTTTGAAAATGAAGCTTTTAGCTCATCACTTGCAAATTCAAATACAGAAATTTTGTCTTTTACGACTCGAAGTTTTATAGCAAAATCATACAACTTTGGTAAACTAATTGTTTCTGGGTAAACAATCGAAAAATTCAAATCACAATTTTTCTTATTTTCTTCTAGAATTGCAACTTTTGTCTCAAGTAAGTTTGCCATTATATTTGAAACGCCAGGATAATCTTTGCAGCTTTCACAAAGTTCAATTAAATCATTCAATCTATTCATAAAATATACAGTAAACTTGAAATCTTTTTTTACATCAATATATTGAAATTTCATTTCATTCCATTTTTCAACAATTTGATTTTTACCAGGATAATTTGCAACGATTTCTTCAGCATCTTTCCAACTACCTTCATCTAATTTATCCTTGACTTCACCCAATATCTTTTCGTTCAATAGTTCTGAAAGAGCATTTGTTATTTGATCATATTCTTCTTGAATTATATCATCAACATTTTCCTTTAATGATTTATACAAACTATTATCCAATAAATCTTCACTAATACACTTAGAGCAGAATGATTTAATTGTTTTTACTTTAAATGAAGCATAAAGAGAACATAATATAGCCTTTCCTGGATGTTTTGATAGCTTAGTAGCATTTTTAAATTCATCTAAAGCTTCATCCCATAAACCTTTTGAAAGATAAATTTTCCCTTGTTCAAGATGTTTAGTATATAAATCATTTTCTGATACTGTTACTTTTTCTCCAGAACTTTTTTTCTTTCCGCAAATTTTTTCTACACCACGAATCAAATCTTGCATCGCACCAATTTTAGTAAAATCTTGGCCTTGTAAGTTTTGTAACTCGCTTGGTAATTCATATGGTGTAATTCCCTTATAAGCAGGAATTAAAACTTTTTTCTGACCTGAAGAAATCAATGAAATAAATCTAGACCATTCGTTTCTCACCCAAATCGAATCAGAATTATCACTACTTGTAGTAACATGAATCATTACTTTTGCAGAATGTAAAGCAGCGAAGATTATAGGTTCATATTCTCCACCAAGCTTTGATTCCAAAGTAATTTTTGAAAAGAAAACCGAATATCCTTTTGCAGTTAACTCGTTGTAGATTGATTCTGCTAACACTGAGTCTTCAGTTCTAGAACCGCCATCAGAAGTCTCTTTGTAACAGATAAATACGTCAAATGGATTAGCTTTATTTGACTCAGCTAAGATATCCTTTTGTAATTTATCAATTACGGTAGCTTCTTCAGCGTATACTTCTCTAGCAATAACATCAGAGTACTTAATAACATTTTTATAATCGGCATCATCTAAAATTGATGAAAATTCTGTTCTATGACAAGTTGGAATCTTATTACCAGTTTTAGGATCGTCAACATATTCAATACCATATTTACATAATAATAAACCCCAATATGCTTCTGCTTCCTTTGGAAAGTCCACAATAATAGTTTCATAAATTGCAGAAGCTTTATCAAATTCACATTTAAATCTTAAAGCATTTGCTCTTTTAAACAGAGTTACTTTCTTTTCGTTGTCAAAACTATGAATAGTTTGTGTAACGCCACAGAAATCACATGTAACAACAAATTTATTATCTTCTGTTTCTAAGGATCCACCACACATTTTACATTTATATAATCCCATGATAAGCCTCCTATTCTGTCAATGGAACAACAAGTGCTAACATTTCACGTTGCTCGACATTTAATGCATCAATTTTTTTATTACAATATGAATTTGATTGAGTTTTAATAGACTCAATGCTCTTTTTTTCTTCATTATATAATGCAATAATACCTTCAAGATTAGCTATGTCATTGACATTATCTAAATTTAATTTTTTATAATAATTATATCTAAATGAATGTCTAACATATCTCTTTCTTGAGACCATCTTTCCATATACTCCTAAAGTAATGATTTTTAAAATAACAGCCTTTGATGCTGTATCAATTTTATCAATTATTTTTTTACTCTTTAATTCAAGTTTTTTATTTTTGTTTTGATTTGATTTAATTGTTGCTATATTTGTTTCGCAATACTTAATTTCAGCATCTAGACTTTTTAAATATTCTTGAGTTTTCTGGTCATATGAAGTTTTTCTATTTCTATAAACATCCTTTTTTTTATTTGCATCGAAATTAATCAAATCATTCCAATACCATGACGGATAATAGTCCTCATTATCAATTCTATCAATAATTTGAGATGCATGAGAAGCAATTAAAAAATCATCATTTTCTTGTAAAGCTTCGAGATTTTCATCTGTCAACTTAACACTCTTTTTTATATTTTTTGTTTTAGTTTTCCATCCTGAATAGATCGGATGCTTTACATAATTCTGTGTCACATATTTTTCGATTGTTCTATATTGAGTTGTTTCTAAAAAAACAATTTTACAAGCTCTTGTATCCTCATTAAATTCAAAAGATGTAATTCTATACGTTGGAGCCATTTCTTTTGCCCCTGAATTACTACTAATAGCGTAATTAACTGCTGCTTCACGTTGGCGTCTTCTTTCCGCAACTTGAGCTTGATTAATAGCACGATTAATAGCTGTAACTAAACTTGGTCGTCTACCCATCAGAAATCCCTCCTCTATCTAGATGAACGAGTTCTTAATTTTCTCTCTTTTAATAAACCATCAATTTCGTTTGCAATTAATTTTGCTTCATCAAAATTTTCAGCATAAATAGTTTTCTTAAGTTCTTCAACCTTTATGCTTATTTGGTCTTCAATATCAACTACAGCTTTAGAAGAAACAGGATCAGTATATTTTGCAGTTTCATATAATCTTTCAAGAGTTTTCTTTAAAGTTGGTTCTTCAACCATATTGCATATTGTTTCTAAATCAACCCTTAAATTTCTAATATAAACTTCTTTATATTCTTTTGCATCTACTTTTTTAATAGTATCTTTATATGCAGTTTTCTTAATAAGTGAGATAAAGAACCAAGCTAGCAATAATGTTTCAATTATAACTGTAACCCAGGTAGGAATTGCAACCCAATTGCCAACAATCATAACAACTAAGTCTAATATAAACTGAGTTATTAAAACCGAATACCCTAAATAAATAATAGGAACTCCAAAAATACGTGATTTAGCCTTTTTATCTCCCACACCAATAAAAACAACAACGCCCATAAATAAAATTAAGAACATTGTGATTCCGTATGTTGTCCAATAAGAACCAGGACTAACAGTACGATCAAAAGGTATTACAAAATATAAAATATTATATACAACTAATATAACAGTTAAAATTAATGTAGTAACTACAGCTCTTTTATTAACTCTTAATTTGATTTCCATTTTATTCACCCTTTCTCTTTCCACAATTTGGACAGAAATTTCCTGTTAATCCTGTTTGGCCGCATGAGCAAGTCCAGGACATATCTCTTTTGTATCCGCAGCTCTCACAAAATAAACCTTTATTAGTTCTATTATGGCAATTTGGACATTCCCAAGTACCATCTGCACCTGTAACTATTCCTTTCACTGTACCTGCCATTTGACCAGCAACTGCAACACCAACGCCAAGTCCGACACCAGTTCTTACAACTTCAGATGCAATACCGCTAGCTCCGCCACCTTCATTTTTTGCTGCAGCTTCACCAACAATACGTGCTGTTTCTTCTGAATATGTGTAACCTTTCAATCTCATTTCTTCGGCTTCTACTCTTACATGTGCTAATCTAGCCGCTGCTTCACCTTCTGCAGCAATTAATGCAGTCTTAGCTTTAGTTTCAGCTTGAACAACATCAGCCTCTTGAGCAGCCTCTAATTCTGCCTTTCTAATTCTTTGTTGTTGAACTTTTAAATATCTTTCAGCATGCTGTTCTCTTAATCTAATAAAATTAGGGTCATCATCCGGTGTCATAATTGAAGTAATAAAGAATTCAGGTACATACATACCATAATCTTCAAGAACCTTATTTATTTCTGTTCTTAACAATTCTGATAATTCTTCAATATGCTCATCAACTTCTAAAATATTAATATCATTTTCTCTTATAGCTCTTGCTAATGATGATTTAACTTTAGAGACAATCATTCCCTTAAATTTACCATTAGCTGTTTTTGTTGTTACACCGTAAGAACCAAAAATTTCTTCTTGTTCAAAACCATTTGTTGTACCAACGACTTTTAATAAAAGCTTTCTACCATCTTTAACTTTAATATTAAAAGTTCCGCAAGCACCAATTTCTAAGTGTAATCCTGAAATTGGATCAAACATTCTAATTTTAGAATCAGTTCCCCATTTAACTCCAAGTTCAGTTGTTAAATTAATAAAATATACTTCACTATGGAACACATGTTCTCCACCAGCCATAGCATTAATATCATTTTTTAATCCTACAACATTTTGTGTTTCTAAAGTATGTCTTCCAGCATAATAGCTTTCTAACGCTTTCCCATCCCTAAAGAAAACTGCTTCTTGTGATTCATGAACAATTAGTTGTGTTCCAAGATTAAAATCAGTGGTAGGGTGCTTGTAAATTAATACATCATTGTCCCCTTCGTATTTAATAACATCTATTATTTTTGCTGCCATAATTAATTATCTCCTTCTCCTGAATCTTTAACTATCATATTTTCCAACGCAAAATCCAAACATTTTGTAATCAATTCGTTCCTAGATTTACCTGTTATTTCACATACAGAATCCAGCTTATCTACCAAATCTGATGGTAATCTAGTAGAAACAACAATTGATTCACCTTTGTATTTTTTAGATGAAACTATTAATTTGTCTGCCATAAGCATCGCTCCTTTGTGCTTATATTGTAGCACATTTGTAATCAAAAAGTAAACATTCCAGTGTTTATTTTAATAAATAATACACTTATTGCATAAAAAAATATCCTCAATTATGAGAATGCCTTTGATATTATCGTCTAGTTTTTAGTGCTATTTGTGCTGAAAATGAATGCATTTGTCTTCTATCGCGTGATCCATCTAGTCTTAATAAATAAAACCAATAATCATAAGCTACATCTATTTTTGCTATTACAGTGTATTCTTGGCTATTTGATGGGACGTAATCATTACTCATATCAAATACATGGGTTAAGGATTTGTTCTCTTTACTCCATCTAAATTCCAGGTTGTCTATTTGCACAAACAGCGTTTAAGCCATTTGTCTAGTCATTTTTGCATTAGGGTCAAAGCCACCTCCCCTGTTCGTAGGAAGAAAAGACATTATTTTCAGTACAAAATAAAAAAGGCTTCAAAAGTAGGAAAAATGAAGTGGTACCAGTTTAGTAGACAATAAATAAAAAAAGGGTACTAGTATAATTT
>CAMELE010000048.1 GCA_945923475.1 uncultured Mollicutes bacterium | reverse complement strand
ACACAATATCCAATTATTCCAGCAGCAAGATATGTAAGATATTGGAATGAAATTGAATCAAAGAAGAAACATCAAAAAGAAATTATTATAGAAGAAATAAAAAACAACCCAAGCCAAACTGGAATGGGTTGTTGATCGATGAGATTTTTAAATATTTCTCATGTCTACTTGACTAGGGTTGTATCAGATAGGCTCTTTTTGTTTCATAAAGAAAGTGTAATATTAGTTATCTAATATAAAATTTAACAATTTTTCATTAAAATTATCAAATACTTCGTAACATTTTGTTAAATTTGTCGTAGACTGATAGGATCCATTGATTTTATCATCTACAATTTTGATTTTATTATCTTTGTAAATATATAGCATAAATTGTGTATCCAAGTTTTTAAAAATAACTACTAATCCATCATTACTATTTATGCCATCAATTTTTTTGTACTTTGAATTTACAATTTCATCTAATAATTCTTTATATTGAGGATGCATCCATTCGATAAACTTGTTTATATTACTATAATAAGTTTCTTCATCATATAATAACTTTGAATCATATTTTTCATAATCATAAAATGATTCATTTATTATATCAATTTCTGAATTTTCAAATTTAGATCCTTCAGTTTTATTATAATAAGCTTTAATATTTTTATTATCTAAACTTAAATTGTCTTGTATTTCTTGGGATATATTTTGATTGTTAGATAAACTGATAAATTTTCCGAACAGTAAAATGCCTAAGAATATTATAATTATTATAAATATTTTTTTTCTCATTATGAATTTTCACAGCTTTCAAAAATAAATAAAGTTACTTTTATCTAATGTAACTGCAAGCAGATGATTGTTCGAATGATACATAGCTACCCCAATATCCTGAAATTAATGGAGTATATGTAGTTCCGTCCACTAAATGATATCTTACACCCATAAATATAGATGATGTATTGTCACCATCATTAAAGTAATATTCTTTATAAGAAACAGCGACGTTTGTAGTAAAGCTTCCTCTAGTAACATAACCATAGTTGGAAGAATTTACAGGACATTCTACGCTTATTTCCATATCATTATAGGCAGGTCCTCTAGGTTCAACATCTAGAGTAACTTGCTCTGCACTAGTATTTATAATCAGTATACAAAAAGCTGCAATTATTGAAATTATTAATTTTTTTATGTTCATCTTCCTTTCTATAAATTTTGTGAATAAGTACTTATCTAAGCATAATTTAACATAAATTTTTAAAATTTATAATAATTTTAAATGCTTAAAAATTTTGATAAAATTAATATTAAGAGATAATATTTTTAAATTTTTAGACAACTTGTCGCCAACTAAAAAGCAAGTTGTTATCCAAGTTGTAATACCTTACGCTACCGCTTGCTAAAAATGCTTATTTTAAGCCGTTTGTTGTCAGCTTGCTGGCAATCACAAGTTGGGAAACAAGTTGCCAAAACGTGTTTCCTTATCCTGCTTGTTTTTGATAAAGGATAAATATTTTAAAATACTCTTAAGAAACATATTATATTAATTATGCTATGATTTATTTGGTGATACAAATGAAAAAATTTTTTATTGTTATTTTAATAATTATGTTTACCGCTTGCTATAACAGTAAAGTAGTTGATAGTGATGATAAAGAAATAATAAAAGATGATGAAATAGTCGAAACTGAATTTCCGGTTGTAACTGACGATACTAAAATATTTGAAACTGAAATTCCAATTGACCAAAATAATAACGAATTAGATAATATTGAAAATGAAGAAATTGATTATTTAGTTAAGGAAACATCTGCAGGATATCAAAATAGAGAACCTTATTCAGTTAGATTTGAAATCTTTGAAGAAATAGGTGCTTACCAACCATCAGATATAGATGTTTTTGTTGGTGAAAACAATGATTCTTTAGGATTTATCTATTTATCAGACTTTAATATTAGTTTATTTCCTAATATTTATAATGAAGATTATGTAAAATGGCAGCATGGATCAGTAAGTGGATCATATGTTTACTATGGAAAAATGAATAAGGTAGCTGATAATGTATACGCAGTTGATGGTAAATATCCATCCGATTGGTATAAATTAGAAAACTTGATTGCTGATGATATTGATTTCTATGCAGTATTTAAAAAAAATGCTCTATACATTATATTTGATCAAATAGATATTGATAATATCTATAATGATTTAAGTTTAGATGATCCTCATTACACATATCGTTATGATTATTAAAAATAAAAATAGGCCTTGAATTTTGACAGTTGAAGTACTTGTCTTATAAAATTTGCTTTCATACATAAAATAAAAATTTTTACATTTTGCAAGTAAATTTAATAAGCAATAATTTTTACGTATAATATAGTAATTTTTAATAATTTATTCTAAAGATAAAATTAAGAGCAATATTAAAAGATGTATTTTTGACATCTTTTTTTGTGGCGAAGGATGCAAAAATATCGGTTTATACGTTTACGTTAACGTGAACGGGTAAACCGATATGTATGGAAAAAATATAATTATGTTATGTACATTTACTATAATTAGGTATGTTATATATGTATAGAAATATTATATTTAGTGAACAGGTATGATACACCTGCTGGCATGTTCACCGCAGTAACCTTTGTGAATTGATAGTGCATGTCATTGTTGATCTAGATGAGTAATCATTTTGAAAATTTAGATTGTAAAAGAAAGTATCGTCGTCGGTATGTAATATCAGCCGACAGCAGAATAGTGATATCTGTATAAACAAAATCACTCTAGCCTGAATCTGCGAGTCAGGGGTATGATGTAAGCCACTATTACATCCGGCAGAAAGTTTAAACTGTCGTGCGAAAAAGAAATAAAGCCAGCGTACATAAGCTAGAAAAGAGTGTTGGATATATAAAATTGTCATACACAAGACATTAAAAAGTGTTTTATGCCAATCATTATGTCATTAATGAATAATGGGAGGCGGCGAAAGCTTTAACATAAATATTAATAATTATAGGTGGTATCAGTGGGAAGAAATAATAAAAAATACTATAAAGATATGCATCAGCAGGCATATGACATATTGGTTTCCATGCAATCTTTTGGTGAGAGTAAAAAGGAAGCTATTGCGAACGGAACAGATAAAGAGAAAATTTTTTCTCACAATACGTACAAGACCTATTGGAAGCACACAAAATATTTCATTAAATATGTTCAGGAACAACACCCTGAAGTAACGACAATTAAAAAAGCAAAAAAATATGTAAACGAATGGTTACAAGTGAGAGTTGATCAAGGACTATCTGCGTGGACGATTCAAACTGAAGCAAAAGCATTGGGTAAGTTATATGGTATAAATCCTGATGATCCAGACTACTTTCAACCGCCTAAAAGGAATAGACAAGACATTACTCGTAGTCGTGTAGATAGAGCAAGAGACAAGCATTTTTCGGTTTCAAACAATGATGAACTAATCAAATTTTGCAAAGGAACTGGTTTACGAAGAAGTGAATTAGCTTCAATCAAAGGTAAAGATTTAATATCTAGATCTGAAATTGAAATGGAATTAAATCAACTGAATTTATTAGAAAACTTAACACCAGAAGAAGTTAAAAGATTAAATATATTGAAAGACGCAATGAGATTCGAAAGCGAATATTACATCAATATTGAAAATGGTAAAGGTGGTCGTAAACGAATTAGTCCAATCGTAGGCAAAAATATAGATCAGATCGTAGAAAGAATGAAGAATACACCTGAAGATAAAAAGGTATGGGAATACGTCAATAGCAATGCTGATATTCACAGCTATCGTGCTGACTATGCTACAGAAATATATAAAAAATATGCAAGAAATATAGAAGATATTCCTTTTGATAGAGTTAATAAAGGCACTGGTAAGAAATTTCAAAGCGAAGTTTATGCATGTCGAAAAGACGAATCAGGTAAAAAATTAGATAAAGCAGCGATGTTATTAAGTAGTAAAGCGTTAGGTCATAATCGAATTGAAGTCGTTGCAAATAACTACATAAGAGGATTGTAAGATGGATGAAGAAAATATTATATACATGAAAAAAGGTCTTGTTGGATGGAAACAGACAGATGACCAAGTAGAAGCAACTCATCAATTAATTACCATCAAGGAGTATAGAGAATTAACACATCAAATCAAAATGCTTAATAAAGAACTTGATGCAGTTCCGGAAGCTATAGAAGAAGAAATAAGAAAAGTATCAATAGATTATTCAAGACAAGTTCGAGAAATAGAAAATGAATTAGAAGACTACAAGGTTAAAGCAAACCAAGAAATTAAAGCAGCTAAAGAAGAAATTCAAAAATATAAATCACTAAATGAGAATTTATTAAGAATCAGTAAAGAAAGAGCAAATGCTGATAGAAAATTAAAACCCAAAAAAGAACATAGTGGATATATAGTTGTATCAAGTCAGGAAAAAGAAATCAAATATTCGAAGTCTAAAAAAACAATAATATGGGAAACATGTATCCAAACACCCTATAGTGTTGAATTTAATGAATCCAATGTTAGAACACAGATAAATGAAAAAGAACTTTGGATGCTTAAAAGTATTGGAATAAATTGCATACATTATTGTGATTATGAAAGAATCAATATGATGCCTGAAGAAGAGAAACAAATACTAAATACAGCGTTCAGCCTTAAATTGAGGGCAAATTATAAGGCTGGATATTGGGAATGTATCATAATGCACACAAAACCTTTAAAAGAAATTCCAAAAACAATGCTGCAATGCAAATGAGAGACTATAGAGTCTCTTTTTTTAAATTAAATATCATTCGACACCAGAACGATTTTAAAGCTTTTTAAGGGCTTTTCTCTTCGGCATGAACAATTAGACAAACTTACATTAAAAAGGCCCCTAATATATCTTAAATTTGGTCAAAAAATTCGTTAGACAAAACTATAATTTTATTAGGCTGAAAGTAGACAACATCACGATGAAAATAGTATAAAAATAGGGAATTACTGTATTGTATAATATCTCTTTCTCTCTCTAAAAGGGGAGTTTACTCCGAAGTCCGTAGCCCGTTGATTTGAAAAGCAGAAGAAAATCTGCTATTATTTTTGTATAAAAAGGTGGAAAAAATATATTGTATAATATCTCTTCTTTCTCATCTGTGAGAGGATTTTTCCCGAACGCCTCTTTCTTGGTGTATAGGTAAATTGGAGAGAGGGTAAGAAAAAGAGATTAAAAATAAGTGTGTATAATTGAGGGGGTAAGGGGGCTCCTGCCCCTGGAGCTATGATGCTTGGCTAAGCGACAATCGGAGCGTCCTACTGTCGGCAAAAAGCAGTGGTGCTACATAGTGCGGCCGTATGGCCAGATGTCGTTAGCAAATATAGGAGGAGGTGTATATCATGTCTGATTGGTTGGGTATTGGTAAAGCGTACCAGGATAAGAAGTTTGATGAGTTAACTAACGAAGAAAAGAAAATGGACTTTGATTGGAAAAATAATATTCTTGCAGCTAGATCTATTCAGCAATTATCTACCTCTACCTTCTATCAGGATTATCTCTTTAAAGATATGGCTAATTTGCTGACTGCAGATGGAGATAAATACAAAATTCTTCTAACTGAGTATGGTGCTGAGAATAATAAGATACATAAAATTGAGTTAGAAGATATAGAAGCATATCTAGACTTGAATGATGTCGCTATATCACCTTGTTTGTATTGGAATAATTGGAGAAGAGATGCATTGTTGAATTATGTCTGTGCTTTTGCTCTTGATATAGATAAGCTAAGACCGCAGGATCTTAATAGATTTTTAGATATGTTTGATAATGGAGAATTATTAACCCCTACAGTCATTTGCAATAGTGGCTCTGGTGTACATTTTTATTATATTTTGGACCAATCACTGCCAGTTGATACCAAAAATCATTCCCAAAATAAAAATATTGCTCAAATTGTGTATAACCGGCTTTATGCTATCATTAAAGAAGATAAAGGCTATATCAATGCACAGCATCACTGGATTGGACAAGATTATCGTGTTGTAGGAGCAAAAACTAAATTTGATCAGACAGCATCAGCATGGCAATTACTAGATAATTTTTATACTATTGATGAGCTGGCAAAATATTGTAAAGTACCATATGAAAAAAAGAAAAGAATAGCATCAAAAAGTATGATTAGCTATGCTAAATCAATTGCTACAGATTTGAAAATAGATCAACCTGATTATGAGAATTATATAGAAACATATAATTTTATAGCTTTTAACAAGGATGAAGCATATAAAGTAAGAGAAGAAAAACGAGTTAAGCGAGAAGCTGCTGCCAAAAGAAAGAAAAAGAAATCAAGCAACGGTAGTGAAAACTGGTATAAAAATACTTACAAACATATATTAGATAATACAATGCCAGGAAATCGTTTCAACTCATTAAAAGCTTTAGCAATTATTGCTCATAAAGATGAAATTACTAGAGATGTATTTGAAAAAGATATAAACCATCTAGTTGATGTTTGGAGTAATAAAAAGTGGCAAGGAGACGACTTCAATGTCAATAATATTGAAGCAATCTTAAGACTTTACGATAATGCACAAAAATATAAAGATACTACTCGTGAAAAATTAGAGGAATGGCTAGGCTGGAAGTTTTATGGAATTGGTCAAAAAAGGAACGGAAGAAAGCAGAATTTACACTTGAAGTTAGCAAGAGCCAACAGAGATATATTGTGTGAAGAACGAGGAAAAGCCGACTGGCGAGAGGGAAACGGCAGACCAGACAAGCAGAAAATTGTCGAAGAATGGAGAAAGGAACATCCAGAGGGCAAGAAAGCCGACTGCATTCGTGATACTGAACTTGATAAAAAGACAGTGTATAAATGGTGGAATTATGAAGATAGCGATAATTAAATTGCTATCTTTTTTATTGATAAATACGTAAAAAATACATATAATATACGTATAAAATACGTAAAAGGAAGGTGAAAAAGTGAAAGTTGTAAGTGTTATTAATCAGAAAGGCGGAGTTGGTAAGACTACCAGCACATATAATATTGCTGCATTATTGGCGACAGATAATAAAGTACTGATCATCGATTCTGATAGTCAAGCTTCTTTAACTTTGATGATGGGAATAGATCCGTTGTCTATGACCGATAATCTATCGTCTATCTATGATGGTAAAAATATTAATAACTGTATTTATGCATCGAATATTGAAAATTTAGATTACATTCCAAGTAATCTATCACTAGCAAAAATAGAAACAAAATTAATGACAATGATGCTAGGAAGAGAATATCAGCTTAAATATTCTGTTGAAGCAATAAAGAAAGAATATGATTATATTTTAATTGATTGTCCACCAACATTAGGATTATTGACTATTAATGCATTGGTTGCATCTGACTATGTAATTGCTCCATGTGAGACAACCCCATTATCTGTATATGCATTGGATGACCTTGAAGAGACAATTAAAGCCGTCAAAGGTACTAATCCTAAATTAAAATTTTTAGGTGTTATTGCAACTAAATATGTATCTAATTCGTTGTCACACAACACATCATTAAATGAATTGAAAGAAAGATTTAATGTTATCGGTATAATCAAAAACTCGGTTTCATCACAAAAAGGAATTGACGATGGATTACCTTGCGTAGTAGCTGATCCAAAATCAATCGTTGCAGAAGGATATAGAGAAGTAATTAATAAATTGAAGGAGGAATTATAAAATGCCAAGACCAACAGGAACCGGACAAAAAGCTAATGTTGCTAGAGATCTAATCGAAGGAAATATTCAAACTGAAACTAAGAAATATAGAAAAGAAATAGTATTTGACGGAGAAATGAAACATATCTTAGAAAGAGAATCTGCAAAGCGAGGAATGAACGTTACGTCGTTTATTAAATATTGCGTAATGAAAGAAATTAATTTATAGCAAATTACGTATTTATTACGTAATAAATACGTAATAAATACGTATATTTTATATATTAAAAAAGTTATGATAAAATATCTTTGCAACTAATAAAGATGGACTATCTCTGGTCAGCTTTCGACCAGGACGCTGTGAGTTCCTGTTTGTATATATTTATATAGGGAGGATCAGCTTATGACAAATTACGAAGCTATAATGATTGTATTAGCGTTAATAACGCTGATAATCCAAATAATTAAACTTCTAAAATGAAAATAAAAAATAGTCCTACTTTGGGTGAGGGGACTATTTTTTAAAAAAATCCTAAAATCCAGAGATAACCTTTATTGGTTGCTCTTTTCATACATATTATAGCATAAATTATTAAAAGTATATTTGCAAAATAAAGTAAAATTACAAGACTCTAGAAGAATTAAAAATGTTTATTAAAATGAACTAAATTAAGATATAAATTATCTTAAATATATATCAAAAGAGAAAAAGCAAGAGATGTGATGCCCTTGCTTTTTTGATTGTTATTCATTTATATAGTAATGGCTTAATAGCCAATACTATATGGGTGCATAACTTCTGGATCATATTGAATCCATCCAGTGTATTTTATATTGTCATTTAAATCATACTTTACTCTTGCCCAACGATATCCATCTGAAGCTATGGCGTCATTAAATTCATCTACTATTAATTCATTACCATTTGAAACAGTAATTAATTCACTTCCAACTTGACTAACTCTAATCCTTGCAGCAGAACCAGTTAATTTCATTTTAACAGTAGTTACATTTAAAGTTCCAACGGATCCTTCAGGATGCATTACTGTTGGATCGTATTGAAAATATCCTTCGTTTCCATTATATGAACCATAAGCCCAACGATATCCATCAGATGCAACATTACTATTAAATCTAATAATATCAATTTTAGCTCCGTTAGGAACTAGAGTAATTTGACTACCAGAAACAGGTGATGTTCTCAATCTAGCTGCAGATCCAGTAAGAACCATCTTCATGTTTTTAGCAACATTGGTTATGCCGGTGCCATAATAACTTAAATAGTAATTAGTAACTCTAAGACCATTTTTTAAAGTCCAAACATATTGATTTGTATAATAATTGCTATTAGAGTCTGTAGAAATAACAGATGATGTTACTGTAGGGTCAATATATACTGCTTGAGGTAGGTACAAGTTGCATGAGTTGTTATTTATGCCAGAAATATTAGTCAAATCAGTAACTAAGTGTAGATTTGTAGAACTACTTGTAATACGATCAAGACTTACAAAAGTTCCAACAGCAAATTCGATATGAATATGATTGCCTGTTGCTGCACCAGTAGTTCCTTCATAATAGCAAACATCGCCTTGATTAAATGTTTGATTAATACTAAATAACGCTTTTTGATCATTATTCATATGAGTACATCTAAAACAAACTTTATCAAATGTACCTATAGGAAGTTGAACAGGAGAAGTGTTTTGAAAAATAAATGTATTGTTCTTATCTAAAATTTTTATTAATTTGCAATCAAATGGAGCTTTGAAGCTTTCAATATTAGAACTTGCACCACTAATATCGACAACAGTAGTGCCTGAGTGAGAACTATATTGGTGTCCAGCACTAATATTTAGTGTAGACATTCCAAAAATAGATTTTTGAGCCATGTTAAAATTACCTCCTTAATTATTTTCAAAATATTCAATTATGGCTTTAACATAGCTGTTCATTAATTCTTCATTATTATGTAGAGCATTCCAAACAATACCATATTCATCCGGATTAATTTGATAACTTGTCAGCATGCTTACTAACTCATCTAATCTATATGCATTATTAGCATACTCATAATATTCTTTACACTTTTCAGTGTTTGGACTATATGTTTTTGAATCAAAATAATAAGTACAACCATCGCTAGAACTATAAGCAGTATTTGATTTTAGGTCATAAATTGATAAAATCTCATATTCATCATTACTGCGGCTTATAAGATATACATCATTACTATCGTCGTAAAATTCACCATCAAACAAATTATAATATAGTCTATTTGAAATTGATAATTCTACAAAATCATATACATTAACATTGGTACCCAGACTATGATCTTCCATTTCAACTGTACGTATTAATAAGGTTTTATCTGGATTATTTTGATCATCTATACCATATTCATAACCTTCAGCTTTTAAACATTCTCTAGGATCTCTCTTAATTTTTACATCATAAGGATCGTATGTTTCTTCTGGTTCTGCTGATGAATCAATAGTAGGTTCTGGTGCATTATTATCTAAATTCATATCTAAATCTTTATTAATTGATGAACAGCTTGTTAAGAAAAGTATTAGAAAAAAGTAAATTATTTTTTTCATAATATAGTACCTCTTTAATTTAGTTTACTATAAATGAATCTTTTTATTAATAGTTTCATAGCATATTGTTGCAATAGCTCCAGACAAAGCACCAGCAACTAATTTTTGTATTGTTATAGGGCTGCTAATAACCTCTTCTAGAGCAACAACAGCCATACCAGTGACAATGCCTATGATCATATAATATTTAGAATCTATCTTTGTATAATGTTTTACCAAGGTTATTGCAACGTATGCAGCTATGATTACACTAGGATAAGAGAATTCAGCAATAACATTCATAAATTCCATGATTCTCGCCTCCTAAATATAATAATTTTGATAGGTATACCTTTGTTTTCAGCAAAATGAGCGCACTAAAAACAACTGCCAATATCCGGCCAGAATTTAAATGAAACATCATTTTAACAATTGGATTTAAAGCATCTTCGTTTGCTGTGCCCATATATTACTACTATAAAAAAATAAAAATAGGCCTTGAATTTTGACAGTTGAAGTACTTGTCTTATAAAATTTGCTTTCATACATAAAATAAAAATTTTTACATTTTGCAAGTAAATTTAATAAGCAATAATTTTTACATATAATATTAGTATTTTTTTAATGTTATCGGTATAATCAAAAACTCGGTTTCATCACAAAAAGGGATTGATGATGGATTGCCTTGTGTTGTTGCAGATCCAAAATCAATCGTTGCAGAAGGATATAGAGAAGTAATTAATAAATTGAAGGAGGAATTATAAAATGCCAAGACCAACAGGAACCGGACAAAAAGCTAATGTTGCTAGAGATCTAATCGAAGGAAATATTCAAACTGAAACTAAGAAATATAGAAAAGAAATAGTATTTGACGGAGAAATGAAACATATCTTAGAAAGAGAATCTGCAAAGCGAGGAATGAACGTTACGTCGTTTATTAAATTTTGCGTAATGAAAGAAATTAATTTATAGCAAATTACGTATATTTTATATATTAAAAAAGTTATGATAAAATATCTTTGCAACTAATAAAGATGGACTATCTCTGGTCAGCTTTCGACCAGGACGCTGTGAGTTCCTGTTTGTATATATTTATATAGGGAGGATCAGCTTATGACAAATTACGAAGCTATAATGATTGTATTAGCGTTAATAACGCTGATAATCCAAATAATTAAACTTCTAAAATGAAAATAAAAAATAGTCCTACTTTGGGTGAGGGGACTATTTTTTAAAAAAATCCTAAAATCCAGAGATAACCTTTATTGGTTGCTCTTTTCATACATATTATAGCATAAATTATTAAAAGTATATTTGCAAAATAAAG
>CAMELE010000047.1 GCA_945923475.1 uncultured Mollicutes bacterium | reverse complement strand
CACAATGAAAATTTCAAAAAACTCCACATAATCATAAACTCAACATAATTTCATTACCTGACCTTGGATTACATGTTGTAATTTTGAAACCATAATACGTGGATAATCTAATAATATCATCTGTATATTCCTTATCATTTGGCTTTATGATTCTCTTTACTACAGTTGACATATTATCAAATACCATTTCTTCAAAAACACCGCCACAGAAGCTTATAAATTTAATTATGCTATCCATAACTGTCTTAATATTTTCATTTTTATAAAGTAGTCCAAATACGTAATTACTTTTAGGTAATGATATTGTAACTTGATGGTATACCTTAACCTCACCAGCTATAGAAACCTTTATTTGATGGAAATCATATTCAGCTCGTTTTCCATAATAATACCATTGCTTTATATAGCATTCTGGATGTGCATTTTTATATGCATTAAAGTAAATAAGAATTGTAGATTCACTTACCTTATATCCTTCGCTATTTAGCCTTCTAGTTAAGCCTGCAGCTGATAATGTTTGCTTATTAGTTCCTAATACCTCTTTACGCTTTTCATCAATCGCGATTAGCTCATAAAATCTTCGCTCAACCTCTGGAGTGAATGCTTTCTTTTTGACATTAACTACCTTTCTTTTAGGGGCACTACATATTTCATCCTGTATGGCAGCTATAACTGTTTTATCTACAGCCTCAGATAATTTAGCTTCAAGCTCATCATATTGCTTTATATATCTTGCAACTGTGTTGCGCGAAATCCCTAGGGATTTAGATATTGATCTTTTAGATTCACCACTACGATATCTAATTATCACTTCATTCTTATTTATGATATCAATCATTCCTTTCAACTCCTTACAATAATAGTAAGGATATTTTATCATAAGTGGCTCAGTTTTCTATTAAGGATTTCTTTATAAATGGCTCAGTTTCATTTTACTCTATACAGGAGATATAATTACAATACCTCATTATCTTGTATTCGCTTTAGGAAAAGTAAAATATGATTTTTAATTAAAGGATAAAAATATGAATAGAGATTATATAAAATGGATTAGAAGCAAAGTTGGTCATGAGAAAGTTATACTCATTTTTTCTGGCGGCTGTGTGTTTAATGATTATGGAGAAGTTCTTCTTCAAAGAAGAGGAGATAGTGGAAAATGGGGATTTCCAGGAGGTGCTATAGAACTTGGAGAGACACCAGAAGAAGCGTGTATTCGTGAGCTGAAAGAAGAAACAGGATTAGATGTGGATATAGAATCATTAATTGGAGTTTATTCTGATGGTGACATGAAATATCGAAATGGGGATGAAGCTCATTGTATATGCGTTGTCTATAGGCTTAAACAAGTTGGTGGTAATCTTAAATGCGATAATCTTGAAACCGTTGAACTAAAATTCTTTAAAGTCAATGACTTACCAGAAATGTTTTGTAAGCAACACGAAGAAATAAAAGAAACGTTGAAAAAACAGCTTTAATTATTATGATGTGTTTAAGTTTTAAATTTCGCCCTAACGATGTCGAGCTCGTCGAAACAGTAACTTTATTAACCAATACTAAAAATTGATATGTAAAAGATAAAAAATGCAGTTTACGAATAGGTTTACAACAATCATTGACAAGGTTTACGACTTGGTTTACAATGATTATAAGAGGTAGGAGATTCTATGAATATGAAATATGAAGATATTTTAAATAGGGCTTTAAATGAAGAGCATTACTTTAGTAACGAAGATTTACGTATTAATAGAAAATGTGGCTTTTTATTAAGTAATATAGAATTAAGTGAATTCTTAACATATAAAGAAAACTCTTTAGATAAGAATAAAAATGAACTACCTTTAAAAACCTTTAACTCATGTAAAATATTTTATTTTAGTTCGAATGAGCTTGTAAATGCATATATTGACTATATTTCATTCTTCAAGAATGATTATGAAGCTAAAAATAGTACAATTATTTCAGAAAACTACAATGAAATGATTCTTTCAAGAATTTCATCTGAATTAGATGGTACTCTTAAAATAGAAGGTGTGAATACCACAAGGAAGAAGATTTTAAGCATATTAGAGCATAAAAATCCAAATGATTCAAATGAGCAAATAATCTATAATATGAATCAAGGATATGAGTTTATTTTATCTAAACCTAAGTTTAATAAAGAGAATTTACGTAAGCTATATTTATTGTTAAGTGATAATTCCTTGAAGCCAGAAGATGAAATAAAAGAATATTATAGAAATGAAATGGTAGAAATCGGTGGTCATGATGGATGTCCTGTAAACATGATTGAAAAATGTATGGATTCATTGTTTTCCTATGTCAATGAAAACATTAATAAGGGGAATTTCTACTTACCATTTATAGTTCATTATTATATTTTATATATTCACCCATATATTGATTTTAATGGAAGGACTGCAAGAATGGTTTCATTATGGATAAGTATGCTGATGAATTCGGAAACATTATTACCTACATACATTAGTGAAGCTATTAATGATGATAAATTTAATTATTATAAAGCTATAGATAATTCAAGAAATTCCCATAATGATTTAACATATTTCTTAACATACTTAACGAAATTAGCAAATCAATACTATTTAATATATAAAAATATTACTGCAATTAGAGATGATCTTGCTATTTTGGGAGAAGCTATTACAAATACTGAAGTATATTATTTAAAAAGAATATTTATAAATAGTAAAAAAAGTTGGTTTAATTATAAAGGCTTTATAATCTTTTGTCATTTAGATATAACCAAACAAGGGGCATTAAAGATTTTAAATAAGTTTTTAGGTTTAAATATTCTTAAATCTAGAATAAATTCTAGAAAAGAAAAGATTTTTATTTTAAACGATGATGTTATAAAATATAGTCTAAAATATTAATCCGGATTTATAACATTGCTGATTATTCATAGATAATATTAAAGATTAATATTACCTATGGTAAATTAACAATAATATGAGAGATTTGTTTTAACAATGTAGATATGACTTAGAATTTATGCCATAATAAACTAAGAAATTATGTGGTAATGGAGGTTTTATTATGAAGGCAATATGTTTGAATTTCCTGTCTAAGTTTCATTTGTTAACACGAAATGGAAAAAGAAAGTGAATATTAGTTTATTTGTGTAAATCGGAATAATTAAACTGTTGTTTAAATTGTTCCGATTTAATTTATAGCAAACATCCGATTTGTTAAGAAAATATAAATTGTGCTTGCAATTTATCATTTGGTAGTGTATAATAAAAAAGCATTGGGAAATATAGGACTATAGCCAAGCGGTAAGGCAAGGGACTTTGACTCCCTCACGCACAAGTTCGAATCTTGTTAGTCCTGCCAGTTTTTAGATTATTAAGATATTATCGATTGGATAGTATCTTTTTTTCTTTTAATCTTTAACAATGGTGATAAAATATAGACAAGGAGTGATTATCTTTATGACTAATAATTCAATATGTGCAATAGCTACTCCATATGGTGTAGGTGCCATTTCTGTGATAAGAACTAGTGGAAGCGATTCAATTGAATTGCTAAATAAAGTATTTAAAGGTAAGAACTTAAATGAATGCTTACCCAATACTATAAATTATGGATATATTATTGATGGTAGTGATATTATTGATGAAGTAATGGTTTCAGTATTCCATGGTCCAAAATCCTTTACTGGTGAGAATTCTTGTGAAATAAGCTGTCATGGAGGTATATACAATACTAATCGTGTTTTAGAGGTATTACTTAAGAATGGATTTACCTTGGCAGAGCCTGGTGAATTTTCTAAAAGAGCATTCTTAAACGGAAGAATAGATTTATCTCAAAGTGAAGCTATTATGGATATCATTAGCTCATCTAACGAGCTTGCGCTTAAAGCCTCAATTCACTCTTTAAGAAAGGGTACAACCAATTTAGTTAGAAGCTTAAGAGAAAAGTTACTAGATTTAATTGCTAAAATAGAAGTAAATATTGATTACCCTGAGTATGATGATGCAGTTTTTATGACAAATGAAATAATCGAACCAGTACTTAAATCTTTAATAAAAGAAATGGAAGATGTACTAGCGCATTCTAAAATTGGTGTAATGGCTGTTAATGGTGTTAAGACCGCAATAGTTGGACGTCCTAATGTTGGTAAGTCATCACTCCTTAATATGCTTCTTGAGGAAGAAAAGGCGATTGTTACTGATATAGCAGGTACTACTCGTGATTTAATTGAAGGTACATTATCTTTAGGTAATGTTACCCTAAAGCTTATAGATACAGCTGGAATTCGTAAATCAACTGATGTAGTTGAGCAAATAGGTATAGAAAGATCAAAGAAGGCAATTGAGGATGCTGAGGTAGTAATGCTAGTACTAGATTCATCATCTCCTTTACAAGATGATGATTATGAGCTATTAAAGCTAACTGAGGATAAAAAAAGAATTGTTATTTATAATAAAACCGATTTACCTTTAAAGATAAATGTTGATATTCCTCATATTAATATCTCAGCACTTAAGCAAGAAGGTGTTCAGGTATTAGAAAAAGCATTACTGGATTTAACTAAAATAAATGAATTTAATGCTAATGATAATAACTATTTATCTAACACAAGACATGTAGCCTTAATGAATGATGCTTTAAAATCGCTATATAGTGCATTAAATAGCTGTGAAGCATATGTAGATGTTGATATGATTGAAATTGATATAAAAGACGCTTGGTTAAATTTAGGTAAAATTATTGGAGATGATTCCCCAGACCTATTAATCAATGAATTATTCTCTAAATTCTGCCTTGGAAAATAATAAAATGGATGTGTTCGCATCCATTATAGGTTATTGATAACTATACTAATTATATAAAATAGGTATTACAAATTTAAAACAGAGGTTTTTTGAACTTCTGTTTATTTTTTTAAATATTTTATAAATAATTTTATTTTATAATTGTTAATTACTTATTCAATATATAATTATAATATTTAACTAAAATGATTGAATGTAAATATATCTTATTTTGCATTAAATCATTAAAATTAATACCATATGTTTCGCTTATTTTCATAAGTCGATATGATACTGTATTTCTATGAACAAAAAGCTTTATAGCTGAAGTACTCAAGCTTTTATCATAACTTAAATAATAATAGAGGGTATTAATATTATCTGTTTTATTTTTAATATCATCATTATATATTTCCATTATTTTTAAATCAATAAAATTTCTAATTTCATTTAATGAGTATTTATCTGTAAAAAAAGGTAAATACATTTTATAATCAAGCTCATAATAGAGAACATTAGTTTTGCTAGCTTCTAAAAAGCTTAGCAAATTAGCTAAAGCTTTATAATAAAGACTAAAAGAGAAGTAATCTAAAATCTTTTTCACATAAAGAGCCGTTAAATGATTATCAATTAATAAATCTGTAAGCTTACTTGTTGGGATATTATCATCACTAAAAAAAACTAAAACATTATCATCATAAGCTATTACTGAATTAATAGATAAAATGCTTTCAAGCTTTAATTTTATATAATTATTTTGGGTGAAGCCAGCGTGTGAAAGAGAAATTATTAAAAGACTAGAATTTAAATTAACTTTATATTCCTCGATTTTAGTCTTTAAAATATCCTCTGTTTTATACTCTGCATTAAGTAATGCTTTATAAAAACTTTGGATATTTGCATCATTTTTTTTATAATCCTCTAAATATAAAATCTTACCAATTGAATTAGCAAGATGCCTTATTAAATCATAATCTAAGCTATCAAACGTTGAATCATCTGTCTCAAGTAAAACCAAATATCCCAGCATCGTATTATGCTTTATTTTATAAAAAAGTCTTCGTTTATTTTTATTAATGGAGTCTAAAATAACGTATTCACTTTCATTTTTAAAAGCATTATTGGCAATAGCGATTAATTCTAATGACCAAACTCCGGCATTAGTAGCTTCTTTATAAACCTTGTCCGCATCTGTTGTTTTAGTATAGTATAAAAGCTCATAATTATGATTTATTACAACCATTGGATTTTTAATATATTTAGAATATAAATCTAAAAGTTCCTTTAAGCTATAGCAATTTTCTTCCTCATTTAAAATATCTAGATTCATTTTATCACTCCTTGTGCTCGCAGCACAATTGTTTATGTTTATTATACACTTATAGTACATTTAATTCAATAATTTCTGAGCTTATAATAATGATGTAAATTGAAAGGAATGATTATATGAAAGACAAAAAAAAGCCCCTAAGTGTAGGAATTTGGGCTTTTCTAAATAAGATTCCTGCAGGAACAATGTTTGTTCCACTTGTTATTAGTGCGATTATTTGTACTATAACTGTTGAATGTGGTCTTGGTACAGGAGTGGTTGGTCAGGGACAAACCTTATGGGAATTCTTAGGTAATCCGATGAAGGACCTTTTTGGTAAAACTGGACAAATGCTACTAATTGGTTTAATGCTATTTTGTACAGGTACAATGATTAAGCCTCATGATTTTGTTGATGTATTTAAGCGAGGATTTTGGTTATTGCTTGCAAGACTTCTTCCTGCATATATTATTTGTATAGTAGTATGGTTTGCTTGTGGACCTAAAGGATTCTGTGGAATTGATTTTATTACATTCACCTGTGTTGTAACATCTGCTAATGCAGCATTATATATGGGAATTATTCCTCCATATGCTGATAATAGTGATAGAGCAGCTTTCCCTGTAATGTTAATATTATCTATGCCACTTCTTCCATTTATCTTTATTAGCTCTTTTGGTAATGTATCTGGAGATGTATCTGGTCAAACACTTGCAAAAATTGTTCAAATATTCTCTTTGCTAATTCCATTTATTTTAGGATTTGTGCTTGGTAATTTAGATCCAAAAATAAGAGAAGTATTTAAAGGTGGAAATGCAATTATCCTTCCATTCTTAGGATTCGAATTTGGATCAACAATCAATTTGATCGATGCATTTAAACCATCTGTATTACTTGCAGCGTTATTGTTAACAGTTATTTTCTGGGCTATTACAATGATAATTCCTTATATAGTAGATAGATTTGCTTTAAAGCGCCCTGGATATGCATCTATTGGTAGCTCTTCCCTTGCTGGAGTATCATTATCAATACCAGTAATGTTTAGTACATATATGTTTAATGGTATTTCTGGAAGTGAATTGATAAAAAATAGTGTTTCTATTTTAGCATTTGTCTTGCTAATTACTAATATTTTATCACCATTCTTTACAAAAGGAATTATGACATATTATTTCAAGTCACATCAAGGAGAAAAAATTAGTGATGTAAAGCGAGTATTTTCTGAGTCACATCCTGAATTAATAACTGATTTATATGATGCAAATTATATGTATAAAAAAAATAAGAAGAGAGGTATATAAAAATGAAAAAAGTTTTAACACAAATTGGTACATTAAATAGTTTAATGATGGGAGAATATCATGCAACTGAGACGGTTGGAGAATTATTAAAAAAAGGTGATATTGGTATTGGTACCTATGAAGGACTAGATGGAGAAGCGATTATCCTCAATGGTGTAGCCTATGATTCACGTGCAGATGGTAAGACTTATGTTATGGACAAGAATGAAAAATTGCCATTTGCAACTGTATCTAAATTTAACGATAGTGTTTGTGAAAGAAAGGTTACATTTAACGATATTGAAGAATTAAAAGCTAAGCTTGAGGAAACTCTTCCTAGTAAAAACTTCTTTTATATGATAAAAATGGAAGGATTATTCAATGTGCGTATTCGTTCATGCTATAAACAAGATGAACCTTATCAACCATTATATAAGGTTGCATGTGATCAAAGAGAATATGATTTTGAGGAAGAAGGATATGTAATAGGTGTATATTGTCCTAATTACGTTCAAGGTATGAATTTACCAGGATGGCATATTCATTTTCTAAGTAAGGATTTTAGACATGGTGGACATATTCTAAAGCTTCAAGGTAATAATATTAGCTATAAAATAAATGATATTGATGAGTGGAATGTAATCCTTCCTCATACTAAAGGCTTTGAGTCTTGGGATTTGACCGAGGATTTAAAAGAAAAAACTAAACAAGTCGAAGGATCATCAAAAAAATAAAGGCATAGAAACTGTGTCATTAAAACTATAAATTATTATAACATTTCCTATTTATAATATAACGTAGTTGTATTATAGATAGGATTTTACTTTTAATATATAGAAAAAATAAATTTTCTCAAAAAAATATAAAAATTGAATATTAAATTAGAATTTATTAATATTTTTCTCAAATTTATAAAACTAAAAAATGGATGTTTTCACATCCATTATTTTAATATATATTCGATTTTAACATTCCCTTTATTATGACCCTCAATTTTAGCATAAGAACCACAAATAATTGGAATTTGAGGTTTTAAGTGACCAAAATCCGCATCCATAATAATAGGTAATCCTAAATCATCTAAAGCACCAGTAATTGCATTATACATATCTATGCCCAAAAACGAAGCGTCCATCCTAAGAGATCTACCAAAAATGAATCCTTTGGCATTTTTAAACCAGCCTGCTCTTTTCATGTGTAAAATGGCAAGCCTTAGCATTGGTGGCTCAAAATCACAGGCCTCCAAAAACCAAATAATTCCGTCTTCCTTGTATTTTTCTATAAATTCACTTACCTTATCATATGGTGTTCCTATTAAATAAGGTAAGCAATCAATACATCCCCCAAGTAATCTTCCTTCCATTTTAATGCAATCAGGAATAGCTATTATTTCCTTTTTAGTATCGTAATTATAGCCTAAAAATGGATGATTTTCATCCTTAAGGCTTTCTTTTTCGAAAAAAGGATAGCCTTCAAATTGAAGTTTATTTCCTCTGATTAATTCAAGTGTGTTTTTTAAGGATATATCTAGCACATCCTGACCAAATTCAGGAGCACATGGTCCATAGATACTAGCCACATCTAGCATTGTGGTAATTGTGAAGGTTAAAAATGAATTATCAGAATATCCCATAAACCATTTTGGTTCTTTATCCTTCAAAAATTCAAAATCTATATCATCTAAAATCTCACACTCAAAGTTCCCACCACCAACAGATAGAATAAGAAAAGAACTTGATAAATAAGCCTCCATAAATTCCTTTGCACAGGCTTTAGTACTTGCAGATCTATAGCCAATTGAAGAACGAATATTAGGCCCTTCAATTATACCAAAGCCATTAGACTTAAAATGTTCTATAGCTTTTTCAAGCCTTGAAGCATAAGGTTCAGTTGTACAGCCAAAGCTTGGCGCTATTAAATAAATATCGTTATTCTTATTATTCAAAAATTTAGGATATTTCATAAAAACCTCCAATTGTTATAAGTTAATTTTATCATATAATAAATTCTTAATCTAGCAATATAGATAATTAAATGTTATAATTATTTCATTAAAGAGGTGGACCCTATGTCATGGTTAAAGAAATTATTTCGCTTTTATTTTCCCAAAAAGAAAGAAGTAGAGCAAGATGAGCAAGAATCAGAATTTAAGGTTTTAGAAAGAATAGATTTAAAACCATATGATTCACTAAAATTTGATTTAATTTATGCGCATGATGAAATACTTGTAGATAATGATGATATTGTTATTGCATGTAGAAAATATAAAAATAATTTAATTAAGATTGCGTTAGTTCATAATTTTGATAATTTAAGTAAGTATGATTTATCAAATGATTCCTTAAGAGAATACGTTACAAACAAAGGCTTTTTAGAGGAAATGAATATAGATGATTTAGATACTAAGGCTCAAGCCTGTGTGTATATTTTTAAGGAAAAGACAGAGGATATAAAGAGGTATTGCTTCTTAAATGCTAAATCAGATAGTAATAATTATATTCAATATTTTATTTATAATCATGATACATGTCAGCTACTTAGATTTAGAAATCTTCAGGAATTTAATACGCCTCTTGAGGCGTATAACACGGCTTTATATTTTGATTTAGCATGTGTTGATAAGGAGATGTATTAATATGTTTTTTGGTAAAAGTAGAATATCAAAGAAATTAAGTATAATTATTACCATTACCTCATTATTAATCACTGCAGGATTGGTATGGATTTATGTATTACATCCTGATCAAAAATGGTTAATGGGATTTATAATGGTTATGTCTGTTGTATTTGTTTTATCAATGAATTTAATGATATCAAAAATAGCGGTATTTAAACCAAAGCCTATCAAATATCCAAGAGGATATTATAAAGGACAAAAGATGGGAAGCTTAGAAAATAAGCTAGTTAAAGCAGGATTTAAAGCTAGTCCAAGACAATTTGGAATAGGATTTATTAAAATAGAAGAAAAAACAGCATATAAAATTATCTTAATTAAAAATGCTGAAAGCTATTTTAATCAAAGTAATGAAAAACAAACTCCAACTAAGGGAATTGATAAATGTACTGAATTTGTAGGATTTGAGATATTTTATGATGTTACAGAGGAAGTAGCAAAGCGTCTACCTGATTTTAGCTTTAAGGGTGATAATGTGCTTTATGAAGGATTTTATTATGATCCTGAATTTGATGTAATTGTTGAGGCTAATAAAATAGACCCTGAAAATCATCTTGAATCATATAATCACTTTAAAGAAATACTTGAATTTAAAGAATGTGATAATCCTTACCCTGTTCCTGATAATTCAAAGAAAAAGAATAAATAAATATATTTATATAAATTAATTTGTAAATTATACTTGAAATAAACTTAATTGTATGTTAAGATAAATCGGTAAAACTTACTATAGTTACCTACAACTATGGCGGAAGGAGATAAATAATTATGAAAAAGGACATTCATCCAAATTACAAAAAGGTAATGTGCACTTGTACTACTTGTGGTGCTCAATTCGAAACTGGTTCAGTTTTAGATGAGATCCGTGTAGATACTTGTTCAAATTGTCATCCATTCTATACAGGTAAGCAATCATTTGCATCTGCAGCTGGACGTGTTGAACAATTCAATAAGCGTTACAATTTAAAAAAGTAATTTTGAAAGGTGAACTAGTGAATACTAGTTCATTTTTTTATATAAGATTGGCATTACGTTTAGACGAATTTTTAATTTTCGCTAAAAATCCCAAAGAAATAGACTTACAATCTAGCAATAAAATGGAATATGTGATACAATAAAGTTATCTTAAGGAGTTGGTAATTATGCTATTATATTCTACCAAACCTAATATGACTATATCCCGTAAGGCTTAAAGCTTTGCGGGAATTTTTTTTGGAGAAAAGAGGAATAAAAAATATGATTAAAACAAAAGAAATAACAATTATTGAGAAAGATTATTTTACTGATCTAAATAAAATCAAAGAAACTATTAAAACTAATCAAGCTAAAGCAATGGTTGTAGTTAATAGTGCTATGATAATGACCTATTATGAAATAGGTACTATTATTAATCAAAGAAAAGTATGGGGAAACAAATATATTGAAAGATTATCCAATGATTTAAAAGAATATGGAAAGGGATATTCATGTGAACAGCTTAAAAAAATGTCACAATTTGCAAAAGAGTTTTCTGAAAATGAAATTAGGTTACAACCTGTAACCCAAATTCCATGGGGAACATTAATAACAGTTATTTTACCAAAATCTAAATCTCATGAAGAAA
>CAMELE010000046.1 GCA_945923475.1 uncultured Mollicutes bacterium | reverse complement strand
AAAAAAAGAAAATTATACTTACTTTATCAGAAAGAGAAAAAGAAATAATAAGGAGATTAAAATAATATGATTGAAAAAGTAAACCCAAAACACCCAGACAAAATAGCTGATAGAATTGCTGGAGCAATAGTTGATATTGCTTATAAAAAAGAAGAAAATCCAAAAATAGCAGTTGAAGTGCTTATTGGTCATGGCGTATGTCATGTAATAGCTGAAACAAGTGTTGAATTAAAATTTAAAGAAATAAATGCAATTGTTAAAAGAATTGCAGGAGATATTAAACTAGATTTAGTTGTAGTTCCACAAGATATTCATTTATCACACAATCAAGAAAATACAATAAAATGTGGTGATAATGGAATATTCAAGGGAGTGCCATTAACTAGCGAACAAAAAAGATTATCTAAAATTGCAAAAGAAATTTATAAAAAATATCCTTATGATGGAAAATATATCCTTGATGGCGATAAACTCGTTATTTGCCAAAGCAATGCAAAAAGTGAAGACTTAAAAGAAATTTTTCCAAATGCTAAAATAAACCCAATAGGCGACTGGACAGGCGGATCTGATGTTGATTCAGGTGCTACAAATAGAAAACTTGGAAGTGATATGGCTGATTCAGTAACAGGCGGTGGACTTCATGGAAAAGATCTATCCAAAGCTGATGTAAGTGTAAATATCTATGCATTCCTTAAAGCACAAGCAGAAGATAAAGAGATTTGCTTAAGTTGTGCTATAGGTGATGAGACAATTGATGGTAAACCTTATAAAGAGATCGTTAAGATTGCAAGAAACTATATCAAATCAATCGGTGGCTTTGAGAAATTTGCTGAATGGGGACTATTTTAATTTTTGCAAAAAAAGTTTAAAATAAAGGTATGACACGAAAATTAAAGGAAGAAGAAAAGGTTAAACTAGGAAGAAAAAAAATACAAATTGACTATAGGCAAGTGGAAGCACTGGGGGCTATTATGTGTTCAAAGAAAGAAATTGCAGCTGTTTTAGGGTGCAGTGTGGACACATTAGATAGAGACCCTAATTTTGAGGAGCACTATGAAAGTGGAAAATCTAAAGGCAAAATGAGTTTAAGAAGAATGCAATTTGAACTTGCCAAGAAAAATGCAAACATGGCGATATGGCTTGGCAAGCAAATTTTAGGACAATCCGACCAACTTGAAATCACAGCTAAAGACATGCCTAATATTCAAATTCTTTCAAATGTTCCTAAAATTGAAGAGAAAAATGAAGGAGATATTATTGATTACGATGGAGGAGAAGAAAAGTCGGTGGAATAACACACACCAAAAGAATGTAGTTTTGGATGTATATAAACTTATTGGGACAGGTTATGAAAACGTGTGGTATACTAACTGCCATTGCCGTTATAGATGTTTCAAGGGCGCAAGAAATAGTAAGAAGAGTTATGATTTTATAGGCATTGAGCCTATTTTTAAACTTTTAGAAAATCCATTAAGGAATATAGTTTTTATAAGACAATTTCAAAGCACACAAAAGACTAGTACTTTTAATACCATTTTATCTATGATAAATAAACTAGGTATTTATAAGTTATTCAAGATTAATAAAAGTGATTTAACTATCACACTTATTCACACAGGACAGGTTATTATTTTTAGAGGGTTTGATAATCCATATAAAATTACATCCATTCAAGCCGAGCATGGATATTTCACGGATGTATATATTGAAGAAGCCTTTGAAATTAAAAGTTATGAAGAGTTTAGAGTTTTAGATGCATCGTTAAGAGGTGCATTGCCTAAAGGATTATTTTTTCAATTTACTTTCTTATTTAACGCTTGGAAAGAAACACATTGGCTCAATGAAGTATTTTTTAAAGGGCGACTTAATGATGACTTTGAAAAGTTGGATGATCCTAATACTACCCACATGGAATGGATTGATGAAAATTATATGTTGCCTGGAGGTTATGGCTTTGGACTAGCCTTGCATATCTCAACATACAAAATAAATGAGTTTAGAGATAAGAGCGTTTACGATGTCGCAATGGCTGAATTAAGAAAAACGGCTATTGATATATATAAGGTTGAAGCATTAGGCATGTGGGGTGGAGTAAACGGGCAAACCTATCCACACTTTAATGAAGACCTTATACAAGAGCCACCTATACAATCTTTACGATATGTGGCTATCGGTATTGATACTGGATATAGCAATGGAAGTGGTAAGATTGTTTACGATAAGAATATGCGACTTAAAAGTGCTACCACTATGCAACTAGTAGGGCTTACCTATGATAATAGTTCACTTTATGCTGTGGATGAATATTTCTTTTCAAATCAAGGCAAGGTTGTGCCTAAAACTGCACCACAAATCATGCAAGAAATCATTGAGACTTTAGCTGAATGGGTGCATCATAAATATAGATTTATCTTACAAGATACAGTTTGCGTTTATGTTGACTGTGCTGATTTAGCAAGTAGGCAAGAACTAGAATTATTAGCAAGAGAAAACGGGCTTTATAATTTAAGATTTATGCCTTCCACAAAGATTAGTATACAAACTAGAGTTGATTTTATTAACTTAATCATGGCTTTTGGGGAATGCAAATTTTCTAAAAATTGTCCTAACTTAATCCGAGAAATTAAGAATTCACAAGTTGGTGAGAATGGCGAGCCTAGAGAAGACTTTGATGACCATGCTATTAACAGCTGGGAGTACGCTTGGCAACCTATTATTAGATATTTAAGAAGATGGGGCAGTTTCAAAGAAAGATAAAAAAATGTCAATGAAAAAATCGAAAAGGGGAACAAACCCCTTTTTTTAATACACAAAAAGAGAAAATCACTAAAAATTGCTAAAAATAAGATATTATACCTTGTGTATAAATATTTATACACGAGTTTGGAAAAATTAGAAAAAATTAGTAGTTTTCTAGTAGTTTTTACGGGGTAAAAATATAAAAAAATATATTGATTTTGAAAAAATAAAAAAAGTTTAGTATGGTTAACTTTTTTCTTATTAAGAATTTTTCGCAATAAGACTTAAAATTTTCTCTCTTATTAAGAATTTTTCGCAATAACATAGATAGTTATGATAGTTTTCTTTATTTATAAAAAGTGTTTAGAAAAAATAAAAAAATATATATAAAGGTTAAAAATGGCGAAAACTATCATAACCCTCATAAACCCTCATATTTTGATTTTTAAAATTGAAAAAAATATTTTTTTGTGTATAATGAAAACTAATATGAGTGTAATGTCAAAAGTAAAAAATAAAGTAATGTCAAAATTAGGTTTAGTCAAAGTCAATTCACCTTTATATGGGGAAAGGTTGACCTTTGTGAATGATGATGAAGCAATTAGACTTTATAAAGTTAAAGCAAATAAGGTGTGGGCTAATGGTGATGCGAGTGAAAAGTTAAATTTCTATACTAATCAAATCAGCTTTGGTTTTTTTGATAATCCATTTTATGAAAGAAATGAATTAAATTTATTTTGGTCTATAAGTGCAAGAGAACAATATATCAAAAGAACAAGCAGTGATTTTGCAAATTCTATAATTAATACCATTAGTAATGTTTGTGGCGTTCCACAAATTACTTTTGAAAATGAAGAATATCAAAAAATATGGAATGAGATTGCTAAAGTAAATGACTTTAATATTTTATTATCTCAAGATATTAGAACAAATGCGTTAATTACTGGGACTAGTGTTGCTAAAATTAATTTTGATACTAATTTCATGAAGATGCCTATTATTGAAAATGTAGATGCCGAGAACATAAGCATTATTACTAATTATGGGCAAATTATTGCGATTATATTTAAAACTTTTTACAAATACAAAGATAATGACTATGTTTTATTCGAGACTAGAAGGAAAGACCAAGAAAATTCTTACATTGAATATGAACTTTTTAAAAAGGTTAATACCAATGAAATAAAGAAGTGTGATTTAAGTGAAGTTCCTGATACTAGCAAATTTACTAATTTAGTCTTTAAGGGGGTTCATGAAATATTAGGTGTCCCATTTATTTATTTTAAAAACCCAATTTATAAAAACTATGGCAAAGGTGTCCTTGAAGGTAAGTTTACTGAATTAGATAACCTTGACCAAGCTGAAAGTGTGGCTAGTTGGTGTGTTAGGGTTTCTACCCCTATTGAATATTACAGTGAAGATGTTCTAGAAAGAAGAAATAAAAACGGCATACCAAGTGTCCCAAGTGCTTTTAATAGACAATATGTTAAGAAAGAAACTTTGCCTAATGGCGATGGGGAAGTAAATGACCCTAGTATTATTACTACTCAACCAAAATTAGATATTGCACAATATCAAAATGAAATTGCTAATATTAAACTTTCTATTTTAGATGGGCTTATTAGCCCTGCAACTATGGGAATGGATATGGCAAGAAATAATAACGCATTAGCACAAAGGGAAAAAGAAAAGATTACTATTTCTACAAGAAATACCATTAATAAAGCTGAAACCGAAGCATTAAAGAAATTAATTAAAATTGCTATTGCAACTTATAAATTTTTAAATAGCAATGGTGTGTTTAATATTGATGAAGAAATGGAAATTAACATAAAATATAATGAATTTGCTAATCCATCATTTGAGAACGAATTACAAATTTTAGGAAATGCATGGAATTTAGGACAAATATCTACAGAAAAGTATGTTGAACTTTTATGGGGCGATAAAATTAGTGATGAAGATAAAGCAAAAGAAGTTGCTTATTTAGAAAAAAATAGAATGAGAGACAATTTAGACATGGGGGAATTTGAGTTAGAAGATGTCAGTAAGAAAGAAGATACAACAAATTTACAAGCAAAAGAAAGAGTTAAGAAGTAATTTAAAAGCATGGCGAGATAGTGCCGAGATATTTATTTATGGTGCATTTACAAGGGGATATAGTGCTAATTTTATTAGAAAAAATCTTATAAAAGACACCAATAAACGAAGATATGTTCCAAACGAACTTTTAAAAGAACAATTAAAAACAATAAATTTCATTGATAAGAAAATAAATAAAAATGACCCTAGTTCAATCTATTATTTCGTGTTTAAACCAACCACAAGTAAAGACAATAGAAGTAATGGAGATGTGATTGCTAAACTTTTAAATCGTTCTAAAAATGAAAAAAGAAGTAATAGAGTTATAAATAAACATGTTCTAGACTTTGAAAGTGAAGAAAAAAATAAACTTTTAGAAGAAGAAAAAAAGGAAAATTCTGAAAGACTTTTTATTTTAGTTAGTGAGCATAAAGATAGTGCTTTAGACCACAAGGACTATCAAGGAAGACTTTACTTTGCTAAAGATTATGAAAAAATTATTGCTAATGAAGATGAAAAGACAAGAAAAGAAATTTTCAAAAGAATAAAAGAAGAACACATGCTTGAGTTCGAGTGGGTCATAGGTAAGCCAGTTTGGATGATTACTAGACCAAATTGTAGACACTTTTTTGAATATTTAGATACCGAAGATGTTTTAAAACACACAACTAAATATTTACTTAAAAAGCATAAAATGAAATTAGCCGTTGGTGATAGAAAAGAATTGCAAACTTTAAGACACGATACAAGAAAAAAGTGGTATACAAAAGAGAATGTGGCTAATATCATTGAAACTTATAAAAATAGACTAGATAAACATGTTAGAATGAATAAAGAACAGCCATGTGATTATCTAGATAAAGCAATTGAAAAAGATAAATTATTGATTGAAAAATGGAAAAATTATTATAAAGAAATAAAGTAAACTTGAATTAACATTTATTTTTGATAAAATGATTATACTTGATAGTGGGGTTAATACTATGAATGAAGAAAAAAAAGAAATGGTTGGAAATAATCAAGTCTTAACAACCGAGACAGATGGAAAGACTATAAAAGTGAATAATAGTAGCGATAATATAGGCGAAGTTGATGGCACATCTTTAAAAAAAGCATTAACAGAAAGTGAAGTAAATGACTTAATACAAGAAAGGCTTAAAAGAAAAGAAAGAAGCATTTTAGAAAAATTAGGTTGTGAAACTTTTGAAGAATGTGAAAAAAATATTGCTAAAGGAAAAAAATTTGATGAAGTAAATTCAAGAAAAAATGAATTAGAAACATTATTATTATTCCAAGAAAATAATATTTCTAAAGAAAAAACTGATGATGTAAGATATTATTTCAAAGGCAAAGGAATTGATTTCACCGAAGAAAATCTCAAGAAAGAACTAGAAACTCACCAAGAGTGGTTAGAAAGTCCAAATAAAAAAGAAGATAAAAAAGAAAATAATGGATCTAATGTGTTTAAAGTTGGTGGCGAAGGTTCAAATAATGACAATGATGATAGAAAAGAATTCTTAAGCAAGTATTTTGGACTTTAATTATTAAAAAAGGAAAAAAATAAAATATTATGAATATTATTGAAAAAACACAACGTTATTTGCCTTTTGCTTTAGATGAAGTATATTCAGCAGAAAGTAAAATTAAATTTTTAGACACATCTAATGGCTTACCAATTAGAGAAGGTTTAGCTGGAACAGGAACAGTTGCTATCCCATCCACAATGGTTGATGGCTTAGGTTTCTATAAAAATGTTAATAATAGCACACCTGCTAACGGCTATTCACATTATACCGATGGTGGTGCTGATGGCTATTCTCGTGGTAGTGCAACTAATTCTTATGAACTTTATACATTATCACAATTAAGAAGTAAACAAATTCCAATCGATTATATAGACAATGAAGAGAATTCAATGGCTTTACTTGGAAATGTTGCAACTCAATTTTATAGAACATCCGTTGTTCGTGAAACTGATGCTTATTCATTCTCAAAGATTGCTAGTGTTGGTTCTAAAACATTAGGAAACTATAAAGAAGAAGATATTGGTGCAAATTCTATTTTATCAAATTTAATTGATGGTTTTACATGGCTTAAAAATCATGAAGTTGAAGATGAAGACCAAATTATATTCGTTAGTGCTGATGTTTGGGGATTAATTGCTAAAACAAATGAATTAACAAGATATATTTCTCAAGCTGAATTAAAGAGTGGTGATGTTAGAACATCCGTTGATACATTCTTTGGTAGACCAATTATCACAGTCCCTGATAATAGATTTTTCACAAAATTAATTACTACTGTTAATGGTTATGTTCCAGCTACTGATAGTAAAGCAATTAACTATATTATTGCATCTAAACGAGGTGGACAATTAGTTAAGAAAATTCAAGATTTAAGAATTATTGATAAATCATTAAATACTAATTTCTATGGTTATTTAATTAATTTCTTAATGTATTATGATTTCATCATACCAAAGAATAAAATACCTGGTTTCTATATTTCAGTCGCAAGTACAAAGACTGGTGCTAAAGTTAGTGCATCCTTAAGTGTTAATGAAGTTGCAGGTTCTACTACTAACGGCTTTATCTTAAAAGAATGGTATACAAATCCAACAGGATTGAACGGCAATAGAGTTGTATTTAGCAAGACCGACTTTGTTTTAGGTGATAAATATTCAATTGATTCAACACATATCTTATGTCCACTCAATGAAGAAGTCATTACAACTGAAGCAAAAGGATACTTTGCATTACTTGACAGCTATGGCTATGCAATCGCAAAGACTGGCGAAATCACACTTGTTAAAAAATCCTAATTATTAAAAATAATTAGTAAATAATTTAAAAAGGCACTTGAAAAAGTGCTTTTTTTTGCTAAAATATATTTGTGGTTATCTAGAACCACACTTTGATGTATACGCGAAATGGATCAATTTGGTTTTGTTTGTTGACACCGTTTTGCCTCCTTTCTCAAAAGAGTATCACACACATACTAATTTCCTTACTCAACTAAAATTATAATTTCTAACTACAGGCTAATGTGATACTCTTTTTTTTATGCCTAAAATTAAAGTGGGAAATAAATAAAAAAATGGTATAATTAAATTAATGGAGCAACATTTTTATGGAATTAAAGACTAAATATATTACAAGTGATGATTATTTCAGATATTTTGGTGAAAATCTTCAAAAGTTTTTTGATGAAAATAGCGATAATCCTAGTGATGCCGTAAATTCTTTTTTGATAAGAATTGAAAATAGAATGGAAACCTTTTTAAATGCAAAATGTTTTAAAAATATCGGCTCAATTTATTGCCATTTTTCAGATTTTCAAAAAGAACACTATAAAAGAGCACTTTTAGAACAAGCCTATTATGTTATTCATAATGGCGATTTAAGTGTGGATAGTGGATATGACCCAACTAAAGGCGAAATTGCAAGTGTTAATGATATAAGTTCAAGAACTATATCACAAAATGCTATTAATGAATTAAAAGTTTGTGGATTATGGACTAGGAAGATTACTGGGCAAAGCTGGTTTTACCCTTTTATGTGGTAGGTGTTAAGAAATGATTGATTTATTATTAGGCAAAAGAACCAAATGGGAAGAAGCAAAATATTGGCGTAAAGAAGAAAATAAAGATTATAGTAAATTAATCTATGAGAAAAAGCCACATTGCTTTTTTTGTGCTGAAGAACAATCAAAAACCACTGACAATAATGTTATTGGTGGTTCATTTTTAATCACACAAAGCACAATTACAATTTCTACCAATGATAAAATAGGAATTGAAGTAAATGACCTTGTAAAGTTTAGGGGCAAGTTTTGGATTGTTGATAATATTCAAGAATATGAAATCACAAAACAAATAAGATTTGGTGGTTATAAAAATGTAAGCCAAATTACTTATTTAAGGTTAAGGGGTGCTGATGATGTCCTTTAAAGTAAATACAATGGTAGTTAACCTTACTAAAGAAATGGAAGAAGAATTAAAAAGAAAGTATCGTATACCACATTTAAGTGGAAATAGTAGCGATACTATTTATAGTGAATTTATGAGTAATAGCACAATGACTAAAAGTATTATTCATATTCCAGCTGAAAGATATAACATTCCTAAATTTTTACAAGAAGGAGTCATTGTTTACACGGGCGAAGGGTCTTATGCTAATGAAATTGAAGAACAAACCGGTGGTTTTAGTGGGCGACACTTTCATCAAACTAGGGATGTAGTAAATAGAACTTTAAGACAATTTATTTATTCAATAGACAAAAGCAAATATGATGTTGTCATAAAAGGGGATAAACTATGGGAATAAATTATAATATTGATAAAATTGTGGATACCATTAGGGGCAATTTTGTAAAATTAATGAGCGAAAATGAAGAATTTTATAGAGATTATAAAATTGTTTTAACTTTTGAACAACAATTTATAAGTGAAAAAAGAAAAGAAAAGAATACCATTTATTTAGTTTGTAAATTACAAGAAGCAACTTTAATGTATGGGATAACCACTTTACCACTTACGATTAGAGCAATTGGGGAAGGAAATAAAATCGAAGTTGCAAAAAAATTGTTATTTGATTATTGTGAAAGATACACTAATAAAAATGATAGTAGCAATACATTTAAACAATTTTATACAACCCCAACGATTGAAAGCAATTTTGAAGAAGTTGGAAGCACTTTTAGAAGTCTTTACTCAATGAACGCAACTTTTGTTGTGGCTCAAGGAATGGTCGACCTTCCTAAATGCTTTTTTTATAATGATAGCACAAACAAATTTGAAGAAATTGGGATTATATCATTTACACCTAATTATTCAAATCAAATTGAAAGTCAAGCGTTTGAAACCACTCAATCAAGAACAAGAAGTGTGGCTAAAATTGGCACATTGTCTTTCAATATAACGTTATATGAATTTAGTGGTGAACTTACTAATTTAGTAAGAGCCATCATGTATAGCAATGAAGTTGGAGTAAATAAACTTTTTGTATTTAGATTTGAATTTAGTGATGGTTATAAAACACCTGATATTGAATGTCGACTAGTAGAAAGCCAAACACCTTATTTTTATGGTGAGTTGACTATACAAAGTCTTACTTTTGCAAGATAGAGAGAAAATATATATGGCAAGTAGTAGAAGTATTAATATAGTTATCACACTTAAAGAAAAGGGGGCAGGTAGTTCGACACCTGATGTCCCTAAGCCTGATACACCTGTTGTTGTCGATGATACACAAAAGAAAAATACAATAAAATCATGGCAAACATTAGTTTTTTCGCAAGCCTTTAATGATATAAAAGAACAAATTAAAGATGTTGGGCTTTACAGCTTAAATCGTTATTTTGATTTAACTGAAGATTATATGAATGAAAACACCCTTAGAAACACCACAACGGCTATTAAAAAGACAATTTCATTCGGCACGGCTATTTACACCGGTTTTAAATTAGGCTCAACTGGTGGGGCTTGGGGCTCATTTGTTGGGGTGTCGGTTGCAACGGCTACTTGGCTTGTTAATGATAGTATCGGAAAAATGAAAAAATGGCAAACGGCTAGACTTAATCAAAGTAATGCAAATTATGAAACTGGATTTGCTCAAGTTAGAGCAGGTCTTATAGATGGCAGTAGGGGGACTATGAACTAATGTATCGTGTTTATATTAATAATAAAGAATATACAAATTATTTGGTCGAAGGTTTTACTTTTGAAGAAGAATTAAATGAGACTTTAGACAGTGGTTCTGTAATTTTATCGCAAATTGATAGGCTTAACATTAAGCCTTTTGATGATGTAATAATTCATAATGGCGATGAAAATGTTATTAAACATTGTATGAAATCACAATTTAAATATTATGATTGTGGATTAGCCATAAATAAAACTTATGGTTATAGTTTCATAGATAAATCAAAATTATATCCTAATAGATATACAACTCAAGTTAGTAGTACAACTGAAGTATCTTTTAAGAATATTTTACTTATAGGACAAGCAATTGAAAATTTAAAAGAGCAAGATCAAAGCACTGAACAATTTTATGAAGATTTTAAAATCAAAGTTTATTTAGGCTTGGGGGTTATTCCTTTAGAATTTAATTATAATTTTACAACTAACGGCTCTAGTAGTTCATTTTGGTTTAAAAATGGAAATTTAAAGATTAGGGGTGCAAAATATAATAGAAATAATGTAAAAGGGCTCATTTTTAATTTAGATGATGAGCAAAATGTTTTAGAAGGACAAACTATCACTAAAATTGAAGTTGATAGTGTTTTACCTACTTTACTTGCTACAAATTATTACTATCGAGCTGGAGAAGGTTGGCAATATAAGTTAACTTTAAGTGAATTAGAAAATTTTGATTTAAACACATCAATTATGAGTGCTTTAACTCTTTCATGTGATTTAGGCGAGAAAAATATTAATTATGATTTCATATTAAATAAAGAAAAATCCGATGCGAACACATTATATTTTGAAAGCCAAAATAAAGCCTATATTATCGAATTTAAAAATAAAGTTGGATATTTTTATGGCTTGATTAAGTTTGATTTCTTTACCGATGTTAGATATTTGCATCTAAACTATAAAAATAAAAATAATGATGTTATCGTAAAACCTAGTTTTTATAAACATTTATTAATAAACACTTTCACTGAAGAAAGGATAAACCTTGAACAAGATAATTTATATAAATATAAAAGTGCATTAATGAGTGAAACTAAAGGTCTTGAGAAAATACAATGCCCAAATGTGTCTATTACTCAACCATTAAATGCAAGTAAAAGGCACACTGTTTGGGAAAAATTAAATGATTTTGTAAATCTTTATAATATTAAAATTAAAATTGCTAGTGAAACGGGCGATAGTTTCTATGTGGAAAATAAATACAATCTTGACCCACAATTAGAAGAGATTTTTAAGGATGTTATCGCACCTGAATTTTCACTTACTAATCCTAATTTAAGAGACTTATTATCACAATTATTTATTTGCAAGGATTTAATTCCAGTTGTAAAAGATAATGTGATTACTTACCTTGATTTGAGTAAGAATGAGGGGGCTTTTGATTTAGATAAGAGCAAAGTTAATTATATTGAAAATTCACTTTCTAGTAGTGATTACGCACAAAATCTTAAAACACAATATAGTGGGGCATTAAGTCAAGATAATAGTGGGCAAGTTGTGGAATATTTGGGCTTTAGAAATAGTGATAAAGGTTTAATGACTTTAAATGATTTGCAACTCGAAACTAGATACCCAATTTATAAAATTAATAAAATATATATGTGTTATTATAAGAGATACATTTTAACGAGTGATAGTACACAAGAACAGGGGAAGGAAAGAGTGTTTTTATGCCGACAAGATATAACACCTTTAATTATGCTTGATAGTTTGAGAAATACACTTTCCACCGATTGGCTTGAAACCACAGTTAATAAGCCAACAAGCCTCGAAGAAGCTGCAAAATATAAAATGTATACATTAGGTTATTCTATCAACACTAAAAAAATTAAAGGATTTGGGACAACATATTCATATCCGATAAAAGGGACTTGGTATGATGTTAAAAA
>CAMELE010000045.1 GCA_945923475.1 uncultured Mollicutes bacterium | reverse complement strand
TTAATTAACAAAATGTACCCAAAAGTTTTACTTAAACTAATAAAACGAAGACCGGAATGCTAGCCGCTAACACCAATCCTGCGTAAGCATTTTCTTTATATTGTTGAAAATGCTAAACAATCAATAAAGAGAATAAGAATTGAAAAAAATTTTGTACGTTTTATATATTTATTATATATTAAATTTTTAAAAATGTCAAATTTTCTTATTTCCTAATGTAATATCGCATATAATCTTGATATGCTTTTTCACGAGTAGGAAATTCATAATTTAAATAAGGATATACTTGCCAACGATACCAACGTGAAATTTCATTTTTATAAAAAGTTTCAAAATCACCTTCTATGGTATAATAATCGCAAATATTATAAGAACAAAAAAGTTTTTTATACTCTTTGTAATTATAAATTTCTTCAGAATTTTTTAATTTTTGACGAACTTTTTTATTTGCGTATTTCTTATATCCGCGATCTTTGCGATCGCCACTATAAGGTGTCTTTTTTCTACTTCTACTCATTCTTTTAACCTCCTTTAAAAGATGTTAAAAGACAGCCATTCGAGAACCCATTGGACTCACTCCTTTTAGATTAACTTAAATAATAATATGGTAGCTATTATTATTTAATGGTGCGGGAGAGGGGATTTGAACCCCCAAGTTTGATGTGATCGCGCCGGCGGATTTTAAGTCCGATGCCTGTGCCATTCGGCTACCCCCGCAGATATCAGCTTTAATGTCAGCCAACAACTTCCTCTTCAAGTTCCAACCAGAATTACTGATGCTCAGTCCGTCTATTTTTTCTCTCGCGGACTTTAGATAATATTTACAAGACCTCAAATAACATCCTTGAAGTTTGGTAAAAATTTTATTTTTATATTTGCTGATAAGGTCTTTCTTCATTTTATATAAATATTATATAATATTTTTTATAAAATATCAAATTTTCTTTTGTTTGGTATAAATATACCTTTTTAAAAATTTACAACCACCGCAACCATTTTTATTTTTACAACGATAACAATTATCAGTGTCAAAATAAAAATACCAAGGTGGTTGTGGTCGTATTTTTCTTCTTTTCTTTTTCATTTTCTATATATATTATATATTAAATTTTTAAAAATGTCAAAAAACTGCGGAAATTGGTGTAAAGTATTTTTACTTTACACGCCCGCGTCCTCACAGCTCATGTCCATCTTATTGAATTTACGCAAATCCGCGATCTTCCAATTATAAGTAGGAGAATACCACGCTTTTTTGCGTCTTCTTCCTCTATTCTTGCTCTTGGTTGAGCACATAGGACATGAACAATGGATTTTATTTTTACTAAATTGATGGAGATTATCATAATAAGGATGAATAAGATAACCATACACTTCTTTGGTGATTCTACGCTTTCTTAATGCTTTTCTTTTGGAAACATCACGATTATAAGCGCGAGAATTAGATTTCATATAATATCCTCCTTATTAAATTAGTTGGCGCGGTCGGTAGGACTTGAACCTACAATCGACGCTATGAACGCCGACACTCGCTTTCCAGGCGAGCCGACTACCAATTATCGCACGACCGCATATGGCGGTAGGGGTGGGATTCGAACCCACGGGCCGGTTCAAAGCCGGCACACAAGATTTCAAGTCTAGGCCGTTATGTCCACTTCGGCACCCTACCATATAAAGGAGAAGAAAATCTTCTCCTTATTTGTTACATCTCCCTAAGGAGACAATTTACCTCATTTTCGGCAAAAGACTTATCACGAGAAGCATCGTTGAAATAATTCACCATCTTGTCATAATGACCCTGAGCCTGATCAAGAAGAGCCTGAGCTTCCTTCATCTTATACTCAGCACGTTTCATACGCTTCGCGGAAACCTTGGCATTACAACGCGCGGCCGCAAGCTTCTTGCCATTTTCAATATTAAAGCTATCACGAGGATCACACTTAGCATAGCCCTTGACCGTCCGACCGGCATACGTAGAAACCGCGCTCACAGTCTTCTTACCCTTGGGATCATTGTACTCATAAAACTTATACTTGTCCAGAGAATAATTCATAATTTTACACCTTTTACACATTTATTTTAATCTTTTGATTAATGGAGCTGGATGAGGATTCCGAGACCTCGACCTACGGTTTACAAAACCGTTGCTCTGCCGCTGAGCTAATCCAGCATATCGGCACTAACGCAGTTCCCGCGTTCTTTCTCCCAATCTCTTTAACTTATCAATTAAAGAGTTCGTTGCCGAAAGAAAAAGTATAAGAAAAAAACTTTTTGAAATCTTTCTCTCTTAACTTTCTATATATATTATATATTATTTTTTTAAAAATGTCAAAAAATTTTTAGAAGTAGTTATATATTATTTATGAATTTTTTAATTTTTGATAAGGATACTTAAAATAATTTGCATTATCAATATCTGTTTCAAGAAGAAGATTATTTAAACGTGCAGTAGTATCCATCATACGTTTAAAAAGATTAAAATTTACTACAGTTTCAACAACAGCTCCATAAATAGAATATTTTATATATTCATTTTTACAATTATCAGCAACTACTACAAGACGCTCAAGACAAGCGGCTTGAGCGGCTTTATCTCTTGGGTCTGTGTTTTGAAAATCATCAGTCGCAGAAATAAGTTCTTCTGCGACACCTTTACCAATATATTGTTCAATATTGGCAGCAGCATATTTAACTTTGAATTCTTCGATGTTTTTATATTTTTGTAGCAAAGTGTCTGCTAAGCGAGATACTAGTGCTGTAGATTCTTTAATGGTTTCAGCTTCTTTAGCTAAAAGAGGAGCAATATCTTCGTCTTTTTCTATAGCTAAAACCATAGAACTAAGAATTAAAGTATCTTTATTGAGTGATGCCATTTAATTTTCCTCCTTCATTTAATACTTTTACAAATTCTTGATGAAGTTTTATGTTAGGCTCAAAAGTATAAAAATAATTTTTAAAACTTGGAGTATATAAAACTTCAAGATATTGATTTAGTTCAGATTCTGATAAAACTTTTTTACGATCTTTTAATTCACGATAAAGTTTTTTTGTTTCTTCAGAAAGTTCTAAACTTTTAGAAAAATCTCCATAATAATAAAAATTCTTAAGAATTTCAGCAAATTGAATTTGACGATATTGGAGATTCCATTTTTTATCATGCTCAATTGTGCTTAAGCTTAACTAATAAGTTGCTTGAGGATTTATATTCATTAAATCTTTTTTATTATTGTTAATAAATTCTAATAAAGTAGTAGTATTACAATATATTATATTATTAATGTCTCGCAAAAAAAAGATAGATGAACAAAATCTAATATCATTTAAATAATCTTTTGATAAATAAAAAAAATCAAAATTATTATTTTCTATATGTTCTGTTTTTCCTTCTTTATTCTTTTTTATATCAAGATAACAAGAAAAATCATAATCAGAGAGATCTTTTTCGATTTTAAAACTTCTTGATCCTGCTAAACTTATTAAAATAGGTGGTCCTAATTGATTTTTTACCATTTCAATAATATTATTATAATTCATAATTATTTCACTCCATAATTATTTGTAATAACACAAATATCAGTGTAATCTATATTACAGTTTAACCGCGTCCATAATTATTTGTATTAGCACAAGTATCAGCGCAATCTTTATCACAACTTGTTGAGCACCCGCCGCTACAACCACTTCCGCAACCTCTCTAACAACTGTCACTACAGTATCCTTCACAATCTCCTCGACAATCATCTGCGCATCTAGCCCAGCAATCATCGGCGCACTTAGCGGTACAATCATCTCTACACTCAGCTTCGCAGCCAGTACATTGTCCACTACAACCTCCACTACAGCTACCTTCACAATCTCCTTTACAAGTACTAGCACAACCACTACCACATCCTGTACATCCACTACAAGAATCTCCACATTCAGTAGAACAAAGTCCAGTGCAACTAGCATTACATCCCGTAGCTCCAGCAGCAGCACTTAAAGATATTTTTTTTAATGAGGCAACTTTAGTTTCAAGTTTAAGGAAATCACTATCTCTAATAACATTTGAAGAAACTTCAGTACTTATATCTCCAGAAATTGCATTTAATGGAACTGCATTTTTTTCATAGATTTCTTTTTTAACAATAACGCCTTTTGCTGGCGTTTTACTATAATTATAAGTGGATCCAGCATAAGTCGTAACTGAACCTGTATATTTTCGTCTATTACATTCTGCTTTAACTGCAGATTTAAGTGTGTTTAATCTTGAAGCAGTAATAATACTCAACTATCTTCTCCTCCTTCTGAAAGTTTTAATAGATAATCGAACTCTTCACGACCAATAATATCCATAGCCCATTCACGAGGTATATTTAACTTATATCTTTTATTAGAATCAATTTTACGATACCAATTATTCCAAAGATAAGAAATACCAAGAACTCTTGCTTTATGCATTATACAGATATAAGTTAAACGTTTATTTGGAGTACCAGTAACTTCATAGTTATAGGCGGTACACCAAGAACATCCAGAAGCAATTGGACAATTAAAACATTCATCTGTAGACTGAGAGCGACGAGTAATACAACTAAGACAATCTACACGATCACACCATATTTTTTTAGTCATAATACCATCATATACATTACCAATTACATAAGGTTCTTGACGATCACCCAAAGAACTACCCATATAACGTAAGCAGGGGAAAATATCACCTTTATAATCGACAGCAATCATTAATCCATTACCACCGCACCAATTATTATTATTATCTGGGCCTAATGGTTTTCCAACATATTCTGGTTCGAGTAAAGAAATACGAATATCATCAAGAAGATTATTTTCAATCAAATAATCACTTAATATCTTAATCTGTTCATAAAGAATTTTTGCGTGTTCATTAGTCCATCCTTCTTCATAGACACAATTAAGATTAATATCCTTATAACCGTTTTCAATCATAGAAATAACTGCTTTAGCAATATATACTACATTTCCAGGCGCAATAGTCATCTTAGATGAAATCTGTACTCCATATGTATCATGATAATGTTTAACGGCGGCCATGGCTCGATCATAAGAACCTTGTCCATTTGCATCAATTCTACAAGAATCATGAAGCTCTTTATCTCCATCAATAGAAATTCCTAATGATAAATGTTCAAAATTTTTCTTAATATAATTCTGAACACGCTCATCAAAATATAGTAACCCATTACTAGAAATACCAATACGATAACGATTAGCCCAGGGATGATGTTTTAAAAAAACTTGTTCGATAAAATAATCAGTAATCTAATCAATTAAATCAATTTCAAGAAAAGGTTCTCCACCAATAAATTCAATAATTGCACCTTGAGATTTGTCAGCCGTAATATACTTATTAGAACGTTCATCAGATGCAAGAATCATATCAATAAATCTTTTAGCAATATCAAAAGTCATTTTATTATGCGATTTATTATGTTGATAACAATAGCTACATCTAAGATTGCAATCCTCAGTCACTTGAAATGTAATAGATTTTACATGAGAGCCATTAATGTGTATTGGATCAAGATGCTCAGGAGGAAATAAACGTCTTATTTGGTCTGAATAACTCTCTGTTTTAATCATATTATTTATCCTCCATAACATTTAAAATGCGAGTATCAAATTTTAACTCCCAACGGATAGGCTTACCTTCATATTTTTCTTTTAAATACATATCATAAAGTTCATTCTTAGCTGTTTCATATTTAATATAAAATTCTTGATATTCATCATGATACTACTTAAAAGAATCAGTATTAATAAATTCTTTACTCATTGCAAAAGCAAGAAGGTCTTTTCTACTATTTACTTCAAAATGTAATGATTCAATATAATCGCAAAGTTCTTTATTTATTTTAATTTGTTCGATAATCATAATTTTTATATCTCCTTTTTATCTTTTTATTTAATTATAAGCTACTGGTACTGTAACCCATGTAGTGCCATTATGGTACTTTAATCCATTTGCGGTATCTATCCACAATAATTTTGTATTACTAGGTGCTGTTGTTCCAACATGAAATATATCTAAAATAACTTCTCCAGTTTGTCCATTAACGCTTGTAACGCCAGTAGGTAAATTTTGGGCTACTGGTTTACCAGAATTGTCAAAACCAACAACTTGACCTTGAGAACCAGAAAGCGCAACTTGTGCTCCGATATCAGCAGGTTTTATATTACTAATTGCATTGTCAACAAATTTAGTTGTTGCTATTTGAGTAGTTTTTGTTCCAACTGTTGCTGTTGGAGCAGTTGGTATTCCAGTTAAATTTGGAGAATTTATAGGTGCATATACATTTGAAATTGGATCCCCTTGCGTATTATATACTGCGGTATCACGAGTTTGTGGATAGATTATATCAGTAGAATTCGGTTTTGTTAAGGTAACAATTTCTGCCATATTATTATCCTCCCTTATTGTTCAATTTCTTCAGAATTTTCTTTAGCTAATATTTCAACTGGTTTATTTTTACTTATTTTAATGTATTCATCAAAAATTTCTTGGTATGGATATTGAGTAGCATCATCAACCGTTAGAAGAAATCCGTCATCGCGATAGACTTCTATATTATGAAGTTCTCCAACGTCCATTATACTTTCACCAGTATAAGTTATTGTATCGAGAGTTTTATCTCGATAGCGTTTTATAGAGGGATAGTTTATTCCATTTATTTTTAAGTACATTTTATCCTCCTTTATTTTAGCTATAAATTATAAATTATTATTGGGTAATAACTGTTATTTTACCATGTCTTCTATTCGATGTAGAAGTATAAGATAAAGTTATTGAAATTTGTTTAATACCTCTTGGAATATTATAAGTATAAGTTTCTACTGTCTTAGAAGATGCAGTTAATACTGTCGTATTATTTATAGTAACTTCACCGGGATATCTTGATGAATATCCATAAACACTAAATATAATGTGATCTCCTGGATGGACTTCAATGTTTGAAGTGCTTTTAGAATATTTTGTTCCATTAATGGTTACATAACAATAACTTGTATTTCCAGTTCCTGTAATATTAATAATTGCTGATAGAGATGGAGCTTCTCCTCTTGTTAGATGTAAACATTGCATAGCGTCTCCTCCTTATGCTGGCATTACTATATCAAGTGAGGAATTATTAAGTGTTACAGTGAAATTAGCTGTTGCATTAAAAGTATAAGTTGCAGAACCTTTCTAAGTTGGTTTTGTGCCAGAAGTTTTAGTATTAGTTGCAACTGTTGTGCCATTTAAAGTAATTGAAACTTGATTCTACAAGAATATAGAGGGAGATACTGTAGCAATTACTTCCGTCTTTGCTGGAATTACTACAGTAGTTGCTGTGTTATAAGTAGTACCGGAAATTTTAATAGTTGCATAGGAACTATAATTACTGTGTGAATCACCTAAACTATTAGTTATAGTCATAGTAATATTAGATAAATTTTTTATACTTTTATGAGGAAGTCTACATTGCATAATATTTCCTCCTTATTCCATTACATTGATAAGAATTGGAATATTAACTTCTGGAGCATCACCAATGCACATAGCAGTTAATGAATTTGTTGCAGTATTAGCATAATTGACAGCACTCCATGCATCTAATACCGCATTATCGCCATCAGCATCCGTTCCACTTAATTGAGCATCAATAATAGGCTAACTACTATAAGAAGATCTAAGACCAGGAATAGTAATAGTTTGAGTTTTATAATTACCACTCGTAGCCCAACTATTAGACGAAAGAATGCCAGAGTAAGTTTTTGGAGTAGGAGGAAGTTCGCTATCTGACACTAAACGAGACCAATTTGACCATGTAGCTATACTACTATCATAATTCCTAATGTAAATTTTATTAGTATTTTGATTAGAACTCTTTAAAATTTGATAAAACCAACCTGTAGCAGATCTTCCTACCTCTAGGCCAAAAGCATCTACTCCCGAAGGCTTATTAACTACTGTATTATCTCCGGCTGCATAATACCAACCAATAGCACTTAAAGTATTATAATTATTCAAATCTTGAGAAGTTAAAACTGTTTCAGAATGATTAGTAGGAACAACATTAATATTTGCAATATTTTCTTGCAAAGAAGAAATATTTGTTTCATTAGTTGTAACTCTATCTCCTAAAGTTGTAACAGAATTTGCGGTTGCATAATAATTTGAACCATGTCCGTCTAAAGTATTTGCATTAATGGAAGTTGTATTTTCTGTTTCGGTTATAGATTTATAAGTTACAAAATTTCCTTCAATATTTGACATATAATCAATGCCAGCAATTGCCTAACTAATAGTAGTACCATCACTTTTTAAAATGCCAGTTGGAAGAGAAACAAGAGTAGCTTCAACGGGAGTTTCCCAACTTCCGCCGTCAGTATCTTTTACTAAAGTATCACCCGCGGTTCCACCTTCAGGAAGTCCACTACTTGAACTAAAATCTAAATCATTAACTTTAGTTGTTCCATCACCAATTTTTATTTTATTTAAATCATCATAGATGATAATTTCGCCTTTTAAAGGAATAAAATTAGTCGCTTTCGCCCAATTCGCAGAACTATCATGCTTTTGGACTATACGGCCTTGATATGTTTTATTAGCCATATTATTTTCCTTTCTTTAAAATTTTTTATTGTTTAAGTTGTTACGACAGACCATTCAATTTTTGAAAGATCGATATTAAGCGCAGGCCGCACAACATTACTACGGGTAGCAACAGTGCTGCTCAAATTACCACTGTTGCCATTCGCGCCCCAAGCACCGCTAGAACTGCCGGCACGAGAGGACCGCAACCATGGATATTTAGATACTTTAGTTGTACTATTCCAGAACATTGTCATCAATTCATCAGATGTAATATATACTTTACCTATATAATCAAAAATATCTTTCAAATCAAGTGCGAACACATTACGTTCTCCAACAGTTACATTACCTACATTATCAGCATTTTCATAGTCTGAATTAGACCAGTTATATTGATACTGATATGTATAAGTGGGAGTGTTTGGTGTATTAGGTTCATCATAGTATTTATAACAATACTGTACTACATTCTCAGGTACAATGGCATTTTTTGCTTCACTTGACAACGTATTATACCAAGTTGTATTCAGGTATGTATCCAAAGTGCTTCCTTCATATTTTTGAGCAGTAATACTTCCAAAAGTAGTAGTTGTACTTGTACTATTATAAACACTTGTAAAATCATCAAACATACCCATAACTTTACAAACATTCCCATTCACACTCAATACTCTATATTGCCTTTCAGTCCCATCCAAATTCATTTTTATAATATCGCCTTTATTTGGTAATATTAAAGATGAAACAACTTTTACGCGCACGAGAGAATTATTTATTTTTAATAAACTTTTCATAGTAAGATCTCCTTAAGATACGAGTGTGTACTGGATTTTAGACATATCTAGATTAAGCGCGGGCCGCACAATATAACTAATAGTAACATTATTGCCGTTCAAACGAGCACTGCTACCATTCACACGCCACGCATTGTCAGAATAGCTGGCATGAGAGGACCGCAACCATAGATATTTAGAGAATTTATTTGTGCTATTCCAAAACATAGTCATTAGTTCATCCGAAGTAATGCACACTTTACCTATATAATCAAAAATATCTTTCAAATCAAGTGCGAATACATTTCGATTACCTACTACAACGTTACCTACGTTATCGGCGTTTTCATAGTTTGAATCATCAAAATTATATTGATACTGATATGTATATGTAGGTGTATTAGGTGTATTAGGTTCTTCATAGTATTCATAACAATACTGTACTACATTCTCAGGTACAATGGCATTTTTTGCTTCACTTGACAATGTATTATACCAAGTTGTATTCAGGTATGTATCCAAAGTAGAACCTTCATATTTCTGAGCAGTAGTACTTCCAAAGGCAGTAGTTGTACTTGTTTCATTATATTTACTTTTAAAATCATCCCACATTCCCAACACTTTACAAACATTCCCGTTCACACTCAATACTCTATATTGCCTTTCAGTCCCATCCAAATTCATATTAATTAATGCTCCTTTTGGTACAATAGGAGGATCAGGAATGGTAATTCTTACTAAACTACCATTTTCTGCGATATTATCACTATTAATAGAAATTAAACTATTATTAGCAAGAACAATATTTTTATTTTGTAATAATATTTTCATTGATTATCTCCTTTCTTCGAAAAATAATATTTATCCAAAAAGAATAACTTCATATTCATCATCAAATACATAATCATTAACAGCACTAACGACTTTAATCCCCTCATGGTCCCAAGTAACAGTATAATTATTTTCAATCTCAGAAGTTGTTGAATAAACAGAGCCCGCAGATATAACTGCATCTTTTCTAGAATTATAATGAGCTAATGTTTCTATAATTCTTAATGTCCCATTACTTGAATCTCTCTCAAGGTATATGCCAAGTATATGATTACCTGTGAAACTACTACTATTTATAACAGCTCCTGTAGAAAGAAATAAAGCAGCTTTTGGAGCAAATTTATTACTTGTTGGAGTATTTACCCATCCAAAATTAGGGTTTGAATTAATAGATTTTGTTGTTTGATACATTTTTAAACCTTCTCCTTCATAACTACCTGTATAACCAAAAATGGTTACACCATTTGCTATATTTGAAGAACTTAAATTAGTATCTCCGTCCACAGTTACAGTTCCGGTAGCATATGTACCATTATTAATTGCAGTCTAAGAATATCTACCAGGAGTTATAGTTTTTGATCCTTGAGTAGATAATTGTAGCGTTTTATTTGTTCCACTCGGTAAATAACCACTAGTTCCTATACTTGAAGTAATTAAACCATTACTATTTACGCTAATTTCATTTAAAGAACCAGTTGGCATAGCATTAATAGTTACTTTAGATAAACCATCATAATTACTATCAGGCGTTATATTCTAAGAAGACGTAGAAGGAGAAACTGTCTTAGTCTATAATTTAGGACTTCCTCCACCACTTATTACTTCTGCGCTCATTTGCTCACCGCCTTTATAATGACTGGGATAGAAATAGTAGGAACAGTACCAATAGCCTTAATTATATTTTGAGTAGCATCACCACAAATTTTAGCATTAGAAAAAGCATCATATTCAGTAGTAGTCGCAGTTGGAGCGACAGAAACAGTAATATCATACTAATTATTTGGATAAGTTGTTTCAAAACTATAAGTTTTATTACTCCAATTAGCTACAGCTAAAGTAGTTGTTAAATATTCTGTAGTAATCGCTGTAATTGTTGTACCATCGCTCTTTAAAGTTCCAATAGGTAATTCGACTAAAGTAGCTTCTACAGGAGTTTTCCATTCGCTACCTTTTTCGTTCTTTATAAGAGCATCTCCATTATTTCCCTCAATCGGCACAGAAACAAAATTTAAATCTTTAAGTTTAGATGTACCATTACCGATTTTCATTTTATTTAAATCTGTATAAACAATAATTGCACCTGATGCAGGAATATAATCAACTTGCGCGTTCCAATACGTTTCGGTATTATATTCTACGCCTTTGCGCAATATATTTATTACTTTTGGAATTGCCATATTAAAAACCTCCTTTATAAACAAAAAAAATGGTGTTACCTCTTTTGTATAATCAGAAGTAACACCATTTAAAAAATAGTTTTCTCAATAATCATTTCCAAAAGAGTAAAACCAAGAATATATATATTTGTAAATTTTAAGTTATCAATTTCAAACTTAAATTTTCTATCTACATTATATATTAATTTTTTGGAAATGTCAATATATTGAATTCGACCAAAAAGAAAAAGGCTCTCAATTAAGAGAGCCTTTAATTAAATATTTACCGTAGAACTTCCGCAATCAAAGATGACATAATTAGCATTAGTATTAACACTAATTTCATCTAAGGTGGGCATCTTATGAATGTGGTCTTCACGAGCATATTTAGCAGAAGTACCAACTGTAGCTGTTCCAAGATTTTTAGGAGCAACACTTCCAGCGACAGGAAGAGTTTGCTGATCGGGCATTGTAATAGTTAATGTTTGTTCAGTTAAACCAGTAGTATGACCATATTCATCAACTACGACTTTTGGAACTTTAATGGATCCAGAAGCGCCATAACCAGAAACACTTACATTTGTGGTTGCGCCCTTAGTTGCGCCACCTGTTGGACCTTTCTTAGCATGTTTGGCATCAAAAGTGACGCCATTAGAACCAGAAGTACCGGTTAAAACTACTACGTCATCATCAGTAGCAGTAGCAGTGATAGTCTTTAAAGCATAAGAGGTATCATCACCGAGCTTTTCCCACTTAGTGCCGTCCCATACAAATTCTAAATGGTTATAAAGAACTACGTCACCTTTTTGAGCATTAGCAAAAGTATAACCAGTGATTTCCGGATCAACTTTAGAATCTTCGGTAATAGCAACAGTAGCAGCACCAACAAAATGCATAGCAGAACTAAGACCAAGATCTCCTGCGGTAATATTAAAGGTTTTCGCAGAAGAACCATCAAATGTAGCTTTAGTAGTGCCGCCAATCTAAAGAGTTAAATCGTTAGCTACTTTACCAGCGCTTGTAGCATTGGTCGCATTATCAGCATGAGTTGCATTAGCAA
>CAMELE010000044.1 GCA_945923475.1 uncultured Mollicutes bacterium | reverse complement strand
TACCGGAATTTACGCTCATGGAGTCCATGTAAGAGGCCTTATGGTCCGAAGGACAGTAAAGTGAGAATCTTATGACTTAAGTCATGAGAGGTTCAATCTAATAATAGTGTAAAAACTATAAAAGGATATGATGATGCAATACTTTATATAGAAGCGTTAAATGGTTAGTAAGGACCAAACAAAGTGTTTGTTGGGTCCTTTTTTAATTTTTTCGATTTTACATTTAATTTACATTTTTTTACAATCTCAAGGTGTTTTTTAAGTACCATCATGCTTATAATGAAATTGTAAAAAAGGAGAAACAATTAAAATGAAAAAATTATTTAAAGGTATATTATTAGGAAGCTTATGTGGAGTAAGTGCTTTGGCTTTAGCATCTTGTAAGGAAGATTCAAGCGAAGCTGAAAAAATCACTTTAAATTTTGGTGGTTCAACTTCTGTAGAAAAAATTGCAACTGCATTAACTGCTGCATTTAAGGAAGAATGTCCTCGTTTTGAAGCAAATCATAACCATACTGGTTCAGGAGATGCTTACAAAAGAACTCAAGGTGCAGAAAAGGATTCTGAAAATAAACTTCATGTAGGATTTTTATCAAGAGAATTAAAGTCATCTGAAGCATGTGCTGCGGGTACTTCTGGTTTAATTTGTAAGGATGGAATTGTTGCAGTAGTAAACCCTAAGAATGATGCAATTTCTAACGTTACAGCTGATCAATTAAAGTCAATTTATAGTACACAAGGATCTGTATGGCAAACATATGGAACATCAGCTGGTGGTGCTTTTGATACATCTAAACAAATTAGTCGTTATTCAAGAGATACTACATCAGGTACAAGAGATGGATTCTTTACAACAATCGGTTATGAAGAAGCTAAAACTGATGATACAAAGATTCCTGGAGCTTCAATAGCTTCATCAAATGGTGACATGCTTGCAAAGGTAGGAGCTGATCAATATGCTATAGGATATGTTTCATTAGCATCATTAAATTCTACTGTTAAAGCATTAAGCTATGAAGGTGTTCAACCAACTGAGGCTGGTGTAATTGATGGAAGCTATAAACTTCAAAGAAATTTCAATTACTGTACTAGAGCAGAAAGTGATTGTACAGAAGATGAATGGTTAATGTTACAATGCTTCTTAGCATATATGAATTCCAAGGAAGGTCTTTCTATAATTAAATCAAAAGATGGTATTCTTACCAAGAATGTAAACGATGCTAAGTCATGGGATGAAATTAAGAATTCAAACAAAGACTTCAAAGAACTTTGTAGCAAGTAAAAATCGCCCGCAAGGGCATTTTTTAATTTATAGGTGATAATATGAATAGTCCAGAAAGAAAATTAAAAAATGATAAAATAGTTTCAAGGATTTTTCTTGCACTTGCAATAATCTGTGCATCGTTTATTGTATTCATTGTTGCAGTTATATTTTTCAAAGGAATAATTCCGTTTATAAAAAAATATGATATAGGACAAGGTACATTTAGAGCATCATTATGGGGCTTTTTAACAGGTACTGTTTGGACTGATTATAAGTACGGAGTTTTAGGAATGGTGATAAATACTATTTATTTAGTCGCTATTTCATCCTTTGTAGCTTTAATAATTTCTGTCTTAGCTTCATTATTTGTTGTTAGGATTGCTCCAAAGAAATTGAGTAAAGCTTTTGAATCAGTAATTGAGCTTTTAGCCTCAATTCCATCAATTATATTTGGTTTATTTGGTCAAGGCTTTATTTGCCCAATGGTTAGAGATATTGCTGGGGCAATGGGGGTTCAAACAATGGGTGGATCTTCAGGCTTAGCTACTGTCATAGTTCTTATAATGATGATGATTCCAACAATTACAATGCTTACTATAACTCAAATGAGGTCAATTAAACAAGATCAGATTAATGCTTCATTGGCTTTAGGTGCAACAAAGGCGCAAACTGATTTTAAAATAGTTTTAGGTGGATCTAAATCAGGTATTTTTGCGGCTTTGATTTTAGGAATAGGAAGAGCATTAGGAGAGGCTACAGCTGTATCAATGGTTTGTGGTAATGCAATTGATGGACCAGTATTTAATTTGTTTGATATTACTAGAACCCTAACTTCAACAATGATGCTAGGACTTCATGAAACAGTAGGTGTGGATTATGACATTCGTTTTTCAGTAGGTATTGTATTGATTGTCATTATTCTTGTTACAAATATTGGATTAAATAAGATAAGGAAGAGGATGATGAAGAATGGATAAAAAAAGAAAAACAGCAGATTTTTTCAGATATTTTTCAACATCTTTATCAGCAGCCTTATGCTTAATATGCTTAGTAGGGATTGTAATATATATTCTTGTTAATGGTGTAGGAAATTTATCGTGGAAGTTAATTACAAATGATTATGAGGAAAAACTAGTAACTATAAAGGTTCCTACACCTACAAGCTTATTTGATGATCCAAAAATTGAAAATACATATTTTTCTTCAAAATATGGAATTGCTTTAGCTGATGGTAAAGCAACAGATGGTACAAACTGTATTTACATTAAATATATTGATGAAAACTCACCATTTAAGCAAGCCACTATAAAATCAACTAATGAAGAAACAAAGGTTGAGCTGCAAACAAGAGTTGATGTTTTAATGGCATTAACTGAAGATGATTTGATAACAATAGGTAGTAAAGAAGGAGCAAAAGAATATGCTCGAGTTTTAGATGCGTCTACATCAATTCTTTCGATACAATGTAAAATGAGTGGAGGAGGAATACGAGGATCATTAATTACTACTTTGATTTTAATATTATTAACATTAGTTATTGCTCTTCCTTTAGGAATTGGTGCAGCAATATATTTAGTATTATATGCTCGTGATGGTAAAGCAAAAACAATTATAAGTCAAATGATTGATATGATTTCAGGAGTTCCATCAATTATATTTGGTTTTTGTGGTGCAGTTATTTTTATTCCTTTTGTTTCATTACTTGGAGCTTCTGGGTACAGTATACTTGCAGGAGCATTGACAATGGCAATTGTATTGTTACCAACAATAATAAAAACAACTGAGGAAGCTTTAATGGTTGTACCTAAACATTATATGATGGGTAGTTTGGCCTTAGGTGCATCGAAAACACAAACAGTATTTAAGGTAATACTTCCAAATGCTTTGCCAGGAATATTGACCGCAATATTGCTTTCAGTTGGTCGTATTATAGGAGAATCAGCTGCATTAATATTCGTAATGGGTACAGCTATAAAGGATAATGTATCTTTAATTGAAGGAGCCACAACGTTATCAGTACATATATGGAGTATTACAAGAGGTGAAATACCAAATTATGATACAGCATGTGCAATATCTATCATAATTTTGATTGTTGTCTTTGTAATTTCAACATTAGTAAAGGTAATTTCAGGAAGATTAAAAAAGAAAATGGGTGTATAGAATGGATAATGTATTTACAATTAATAATGTTAATTTATATTACGGACAAAAGCATGTTCTAAAGGATATAAATTTAGATTTATATAAAAATAAGGTTACAGCATTTATTGGACCTTCAGGCTGTGGTAAATCGACTTTATTAAGATGCTTAAATCGAATGAACGATTTGATTGAAGGCTGTAGAGTTGAAGGTGAGATAAAATACGAAGAAACACCAATAAATGATATCAATCCAGTTTTACTAAGGACAAAGGTTGGAATGGTATTTCAAAGCCCAAATCCATTCCCAATGTCAATTTTTGATAATGTAGCCTATGGTCCAAGATGTAGTGGAATTAAAAATAAAGAAAAACTAAATGAAATAGTAATTGAATCACTCAAAAAAACAGCCCTATATGATGAGGTAAAGGATAGACTTAAAGATAGTGCACTTGGACTTTCTGGTGGACAACAGCAACGTCTATGTATTGCAAGAGCTATTGCAATGAATCCAGAAGTTATATTAATGGATGAACCAACATCTGCACTTGACCCCATCGCAACACTTAAGATTGAAGAACTTATCGATTCTTTAAAGAATGATTATACAATAATTATTGTTACGCATAATATGCAACAAGCAACTAGAATTTCAGATTACACTGCTTTCTTTTTGATGGGGGAGGTTATTGAATTTGATGAAACAAATGTGTTGTTTACTAATCCAAAGGAAAAGAAAACAGAAGATTATATAACAGGAAGGTTTGGTTAGAATGAAAATAGAGGAAGAATTAAAAGACTTAAATGAAGAGCTTCTTAAAATGAGTGATAAAGTATACTTAAATATGACTCAAGCTTTAGATTATTATTTCAATGAAAAGGAATCATTTGTTGATGACGATGAGATCGATCACTATGAAAGAGAGATTGAATCTAAATGCATTAAAATTTTGCTTCACGAAAGACCTTATGCATCTGATTTAAAAGAGGTAACAGGTATTTTAAAGCTTGTGGAGGATTTAGAAAGAATTGGCGATCATGCTGAGGATATTCAAACATTCAGTAAAAAGCTAAATAACCGTAAGGGTGCATTTAATAATGAAGTGCTAAATTTAGCAAACACTGTAATGAAAATGCTAGAGGATGCGATTAAGGCTTATCGTACAAATAATGTTGAATTAGCATCATTAGTTATTAATCAAGATGATATTGTAGATAATTGTTACGAAAAAATAATCGATGAGCTTGCGGCAGTATCTAATGTTTCAGGTGATATATCTTTGCAAATATATACAGCAATTGTTGTTAAATATTTAGAAAGAGTTGCTGATCATAGTGTAAATATTTGTGAATGGTTAATTTATATTGCTAATGGATATCACAAGGATGCAGCAATCCTTTAAGGTAGTCTTGAAGAGTGTTTTACATTGAGATAAAATATAATTAGATTTAAGGAAGGAGTAGTATAGCGTAATGCTATCTGTGACTTAAATGAATGTTTTAATTTATTCGGTGGAAGATGATAAGGATATAGCATTAATTATTAACAAAACCTTAACACATCAAGGCTACGAGGTAAAAAGCTTTTATGATGGTGAAAGCTTCTTTAAAGAATTCGAATTAAGGAAACCAAATATAATTCTTTTAGATATGATGTTGCCAGATATGAGTGGAACTGATATTTTAAAAAAAATTCGTTCAGTTGATATCTACAAGGATATTCAAATTTTAATTGTATCTGCTAAAAATATGCTTTTAGATAAGGTTGATGCCTTAGATTTAGGAGCTGATGATTATATTGAAAAGCCGTTTGATATATTGGAACTTATGAGTAGAGTTAATGCTAAGGTAAGACGTATTTCTAATAACAAGACAATCGAGTATGCTGGTATTAAACTAGATTTAGAGAAAAGAGTTTGTATCATTGATGACAATGATATTACTTTAAGAGGGAAGGAATTTGATATTCTTACGCTTTTAGTAAAGGCTGGTGGGAATATAGTAACTAGAGAAACGATGTTTTCATATATATGGAATACAGATGTTGCAGTTGAAAGTCGTACACTAGATATGCATATAAAATCATTACGTTCTAAGCTATTAGACAAAGGTGATTTAATTAAAACTGTCTATGGGGTAGGGTATCGAATAGGGCTATGAAAAAAAGATTAATATTAATAAATTTAAGTGTTTTGTTTACATCATTGTTGGTCGTTCTTATTGCTTCATCAGTTTCCTTTTTAAATATATTTACAAGAAATAGTGAGGAAATGATAGAGCACTATTTGAATATGTCATGTGCTATTTATGAAAATAATAATGAAGATGATGTTATTGAAATAGCTCGAGACACTAATCCATCATTACGTGTCACGATAATAGATTTATCAGGAAATGTCATTGCTGATTCGAATTCATCTGATATTGAAGACAATCATTTAGAAAGAGATGAAATTAAAAATCCTGGCAAAATAGTAGAAAGATATTCAAAAACGGTAAATCGTAAAATGATTTATTTGGCCAAAAAACTAGATAATTGTTATATAAGAGTTTCGATACCAGTTGATTCAATAAACGACTTTATATCAAAATACATAGCAATTTCAATTGTTATGGTTTGTATAACCTTTGGGATATCGATAATTGTTATGGTTAAGCTAAACGATAAATCATTAAAACCAATTAATGATCAAATTAATCAATTAGCTATTATTGCAGATGAAAGTCATTATGACAATCTTTCAATTGATGAATTCCCAACGGTATTATCAATGGTTAAAAAGAAAATTAATGACCGTATAATTGATGCGAAATATAATGAAGAAAAAATACAAAGCCTAATAAAAGAGGTTGAACAAGGAATCGTTGTAATTGATGATAAGGGTTATATTAATTTAGCTAATCCTAAAGCATATTCTATGCTATCATTAGAGGGAGCAGATGTTGTTGGAAAAAAGTATCTCTATTTGATTGATAACATTTATGTCCAAGAGAAAATTGAACATGCTCTAGAATCAAAAAAAGACGACGAAATAATAATTACGAAGGATAATTTATTTATCAGTATTCAAATAAAATTTGTTACTAGTAGTTGGCTTAGAAATGGTATTATTTTAACTCTATTAGATGTTACTAATGAGCGTAAGCTAGAGGAGAATAAAAAAGAATTTTTTCAAAATGCTTCCCATGAACTAAAAAGTCCTTTAACATGTATAATTGGATATCAACAAATGATAACAGAAGGAATAATTAATAGTTTGGATGAGATAAAGGATATCTCAAAAAAGACATTATCAGAGGCTTTAAGAATGAATTCAATTCTTTCAGATATGTTAAATCTATCATCACTTGAGGTTGAAAAAACTTCAAGTAAGGAAATGCTTAATTTAAAAGAAATTGTTATTGATGTATCCACAGCATTAAATGTTAGATGTTTTGAACAAAACGTTACCTTGAACTTAGATTTAGATGATGTAATTATTAATGCAAATCAACAAGAAATGATGGAATTAGTTCGTAATTTAATTGATAATGCTATCAAATATAATAAGCCAAATGGTTCTGTTGATGTAACATTAAAGGAAAAATATCTACAAGTATCTGATTCTGGTATTGGTATTGATAATAAGGATATTGAACGAATTTTCGAAAGATTTTACCGAGTTGATAAAGCTAGAAGTAGAAAAACTGGTGGAACAGGCTTAGGACTTTCTATTGTTAAACATATTTGTTTAAATAATGGATTTAAGATTAATGTAAAATCTCAATTAGATGTTGGCACTACATTTACTATTGAATTTAATAAATAAACTAAAAATCTTCAGCTAATAACTGAGGATTTTTCATTGTAAGAATCCCTAATCTATTGTATAATGTAGTTACAAAAACATTAGATTGTAAAGGAGAACTTCATGATTGAAAGATGCTATGTAATGGTAAAGCCCGGCTTTACGGATTCAAATTTGATTAAAAGGACAATTGAAATATTAGAATCTAAAGGAGTAAAGATGATTGATTTTGCTTACATCACCTATGATTTAGAGTGTGCAAAACTTCATTATACAGAAAAAAGTGGTAAACCATATTATCAGGAGCTGGTTGATTATTTATCAAGTGGCCGGGCATTTGGAATGATATATACAGGAGATAATGCGTTAAGTATATGTAGAAGTGAAGTAGAAAAATTAAGGCATACCTTAAAGGATGAGTTTAATGTTGAAACTGATGTAATGAGAAATATTTTGCATTGCTCTAGTAAAACACGTGTTGGTGATACAATGCTTGAGCTTGATACGCAAAGAGAAATTGCATTATTTAATTATTTAAAGAAAAAGGAAATATAATAATTCTAAATCTGTTGATAATAATTCGACGGATTTATTAACTATTTGGAGTGGTAATATGGGTGTTAAAAAACTAAATGATGAAAAAATGATTTGTTCCTTGGCATTATTTTTTTCTAATAAATGGAATGTTCCTATAGAGGCTTATGTAAAAAGCATGAAAGAATCATTGATGAAAATGATAAAAACATGGTAAGGTGATACTACAAGAAGCTAATTTAAAATATAGAATTTAGCTATTAATGAATTTTAGGTGGATATAATGAAAAATGAAATAGGAAAAAGTGCTTTAGCCTTAATTGCAGCTATTATATGGGGACTTGCATTTGTTGCTCAAAGTGAAAGTGCTAATAAAATAGGATTTTTTACTTTTAATGCTATTAGATGTATATTTGCTTTTATTACGTTATTAATAGTTGTTTGCATAATTACAATTATTAATAAGAAAAAGAAAAAAGAAATGAAACTTATTAATAAAAGCGTAATAGTAGGTGGAACAATTTGCGGTATATTATTATTTATTGCTACAAATTTACAACAATATGGAATTACTCATACAAGTGCAGGGAAAGCAGGGTTTATTACATCATTATATATTGTAATTGTACCTATTTTAGGTATTTTTAGACATAAGAAGCTTACGTTTAATATTATTATAAGTGTTTTATTGGCATTAATTGGATTATATTTTTTATGTATAAGTGATGAGTTTTATATTTCAAGGTATGATTTAATGATTATGGCCTGTGCCTTTATATTTTCTTTTCATATCATTTCGGTTGATTATTTTTCAAGTAAAGTAGATTGTATTATGCTTAGTTTGATTCAATTTTTTGTTTCTGGCGTTCTATCAACTTTATTTGCTACAACGTGTGAGAGTATTGAATTTTCAAATATAAAAGCTTGTATATGGCCATTATTATATGTTGGTATTTTATCTAGTGCTGTTGCATATACGTTGCAAATTATTGCTCAAAAGGGCTCTAATCCTACTACAATATCGATAATTCTTTCGTTAGAATCAGTATTTAGTGTTATTGGAGGGCTTGTTATATTACATAATTTATTAACCTTAAGGGAATATTTTGGATGTGCATTAATGTTCATTGCTGTAATTTTTGCACAGATACCAATTAAACTTAAAATAAATAAAAAAGCATCACCCTCAGATGATGCCTAAATGATACTGGCATGTGCCAGTATTATTTATTTGTAAGATATAAATATAAAAGATTAGAAGTAGCTTCGATTGCGTCTAGGTGAGTTCTTTCCATTCCATGACTTGCATTTACGCCTGGTCCAATTAAGGCACCTGCACAGTCAACTCCACTTCGCCATGCAGCCCCAATATCAGAACCATATTGTGGGAAGATATCAACTACATAATTGATTTTTGCATTATTAGCAAAATTAATAAGCTTATTAGTTAAGTCGTAGCTGTATGGTCCACCAGAATCCTTAGCACATATTGATACTGCATATTCGTTACCAGCTAAGTCGAGGCCGATACAACCCATATCAACTGTTACAAACTCGTCGATGCATTTGTCGGTTGTAGCTGCGCCATGTCCAACCTCCTCCTGATTAACAAAATAAACGTATGTATTGTAAGCAGGCTTTTTGTCTTCTTCCTTAAGTTTTCTTAAGGTATTAATTATTGCACAAACACTACCCTTATCATCTATGAAGCGGCTCTTTAAGAAGCCTGATGGAGTAATCGTAGTTTTAGGATCGATACAAATGTAGTCTCCATTACAAATTCCTAATTTTTTAACATCATCAGCTGATTTGACAACCTCATCAATCCTTACAATCATTGTATCAAGATTTCTTGGACTAGTAGATGCATCAGGATAAACATGAACACTTGCTTTTTTACATAAAATAGTACCAGTATATTCTTTATTATCTCTAGTTATGATTTTACAATACTCTCCATCAAGCGTTGGAATAGAAGGGCCACCAACATTTGTTACACTTAATGTTCCATCTGAGTTGATTGATCTAACCATTAATCCAAGTGTATCAACGTGGGCAGAAGTAGCTATGTTCTTTTCTTGACTTTCACCTTCGATAAACAGTTTTACATTCCCTTTATTTGTTTTTTTTGCATCATAGCCTAATCCATTTAAAACATTAATAAGTAATTCATCAACCTTGTTACTATATCCGGTTGGAGAATCAGTTAAAAATAAATCATACGCAAATTTTTTTATAAATTCTAAATCAGTTTTATTCACTTAAATTCACCTCAAGACGTATTATACCATAAATTCTATGTACCATATAAAAATAATCGAAAATATGCTAAAAAAAATGAGTAAACTATTACAAAATGCTTTTAATGTGGTATAATCAATTTAACATATTTATAAGAAATGGAGAAATATTATGAAGAACATTATATTAACAGGCGATAGACCAACAGGTAAGCTTCATATTGGCCACTATGTTGGAAGTTTAAGAAGAAGAGTTGATCTTCAAAATTCTGGAAAATACGATGAAATATATATTATGATTGCGGATGCGCAGGCATTAACAGATAATGCAGAAAATCCTAACAAGATTAGAGAAAATTTATTAGAGGTTGTTCTTGATTATCTTTCTGTAGGCATTGATCCAAATAAATCAACAATATTTGTTCAATCATCAATTCCTGCTCTTGCAGAATTGAATCTATATTATTTAAATTTAGTAACAGTTTCACGTCTACAACGTAATCCAACAGTTAAAAATGAGATTAAGCTTAGAGACTTTGAGGCATCAGTTCCTGCCGGATTCTTTACATATCCAGTTTCACAAGCTGCAGATATTACAGCATTTGATGCGACAATCGTGCCAGTAGGTGAGGATCAAATGCCAATGATTGAGCAAACGCAAGAAATTGTGCACAAATTTAATTCGATTTATGGTGAAACATTAGTTAGTCCTAAGGTACTATTACCTGAGAATGAATCTTGTAGAAGACTTGTTGGTACTGATGGTAAAGCAAAAATGTCTAAATCACTTGGAAACACTATCTATTTAAGTGATAATTCACAAACTGTTAGGCAAAAGGTTATGGGTATGTTCACTGATCCTAATCACCTTAGAGTCGAAGACCCTGGAAATACAAAGGATAATCCGGTATTTATTTATCTTTCATGTTTTGCAACAGAGGAACATTTTGTTAAATATGCACCAGAATATAAAAATCTAGATGAAATGAAGGCTCATTATGAACGCGGTGGACTTGGAGATATGAAGTGTAAGAAATTCTTATATAATGTGCTAGAGGATGTGTTAGCTCCTATTAGAGAGAAGCGTGCATATTATGAAAATCATATTGAAGAGGTTTATAACATAATCAAGGATGGTACAATCAAAGCTAATCTTAAAGCAAATGAAACATTAAAAAGAGTTCGTAAGAGTATGAGAATTAATTATTTTGAGGATGATTCTTTTATTAAAGATATGGAAGAAAAATTTAATAATAAATAAAATAATTAAAACATCATTTTATATTTAAGTGATGTTTTAATTGCTATGTATGAGGAGATATTTGATGGAATTTTTTTTAGATGGTACGCCAATTTCTGATTGGTTTTATGATTATAATATTCCTAGCGTGGAATTGCTTGGGGAAAAATATATAATTACAGATTACGAAATTAAAGATGATGGAAAAATCTATACCGCTCAATTACAAAATTTAATTGATATGGTTTCTAATAATGGTGGTGGTGTTTTAGTTGTTCCAAAGGGAACATATAAAACCGGTGCTTTGTATTTTAAGCAAGGAGTTAACCTTTATTTAGAAAAAGATGCTGTATTAATGGGAAGCGATGATATATGTGATTATCAAGTTGTTGAAACTAGAATTGAAGGTGAAACCTGTCAATATTTTAATGCATTAATTAATGCTGATAGTGTAGATGGCTTTACTATTTTAGGACCTGGTACTATTGATGGTAATGGACTTAAATCATGGAAGGCATTTTGGCAAAGAAGGGCTTGGAATCCTAATTGTACAAACAAAGATGAGCAAAGACCTCGTTTAATATATATATCAAACTCCAAAAATGTTAATTTTTATGGGGTAAGATTAATTAATGCATGTTTCTGGACAACTCATTTATATAAGTCACAGTTTGTCAAATATATAGATTGCTATATATATTCACCAGCATCTCCAGTAAAAGCACCTAGTACTGATGCTATAGATATTGATGTATGTAGTGATATATTAATTAAAAATTGCTATTTAGAGGTAAATGATGATTCTGTAGTTTTAAAGGGTGGAAAAGGCCCATGGGCAGATGAGGACAAAAATAATGGAATGAATGAAAGAATAATCATTGAGGATTGTAAATATGGTTTTTGTCACGGCTGTTTAACCTGTGGAAGTGAGTCTATTCATAATAAAAACATTATTATGAGAAGAGTTGAGGTAAAAGAAGGAAGCAATTTACTTTGGTTAAAAATGCGTCCAGATACGCCACAGGAATATGAATATATATTAGTTGAAAATGTTAAAGGAAATATTGATAATTTTTTAAATATTAATCCGTGGACTCAATTTTTTGATCTAAAGGGAAGAAAGGATATTCCCCTATCTTATGCTCATGATATTAAGCTTCTAAATTGTGAATGTTGTTGTGACAAGTATTTTAATGTTAAACCTGATTATTCACAATATAAGCTATCAAATTTTACATTTGAGAATATAAATATTAAAGCGAAGGATGTATGCTTTGATAAAGAAGCTATAGAAAATGTTAATATTATTAACGTTAATCTAAAGAAAATATAGAACTGTTTTTGTTTGCAAAAAATATATCATTATTGTAGAATATGAATATATAGAAAGAAGAGGTATATTATGATTCAATATAGATATGATACTCAATTATTAATTGAGGGAGAAGATTTAAGTGAGGATGAAATTATTGATTATATAAATAATAATTTTCAAGGAGATTGCTTAGTTGTTGCAGGAGATGATGAGCTTTTAAAAATTCATTATCATACAAATGAGCCTTGGGATGTTTTGAAATATTGTAGAACAAAGGGTGAAATATTTGACATTGTAGTAGAGGATATGGATCGTCAGTCACGTGGCTTAAAGGGATAAAACATGAAGAATATTTCCAAGGAGCATTATAAATATTGCTTAAAATTCTATTTGATTACATATATTTGTTTAACTCTTTTTATACTTGTTTTGCCGGTAATTGATTCGTCATTTTGGGTTATATTTGGTTTCATTGATTTAATTATTGTAGCTATTTTGCTTGGACCTATTATAATTTCATGTATATATTTGGTAAAATCAAAAAAAGCTATTAATGGGGACCTAATGATAGGTAAAATTATTGGATATGAATCTACATTTAGCTTGCTTCCGATGCCAAGAATGGCCTTACAAATAAAGCTTGATGATGGTAACATAGTCGTAAGCGGTGGTATATTAAAAAAAATAGATGTAGAAAAATATAAGGGAAAAGAAATACAAATTTCGAGATATAAAAAAGCTATTTACTGTCTCATGATAGTATAAATTAATATTTTATATTATTACTGTTATAAAAAATTATAATTAAATATTTGCAATAAAAAAAATGAAATTTTTTGTTGGAAGTGAAGTGGTACCAGTTTAGTAGACAATAAATAAAAAAAGGGTACTAGTATAATTTAATAAGAAATAAAATAGCTATACTAAATTCTAAGGTGTAGGTGGTATAGACTATAAATTCTAAGGTGTAGG
>CAMELE010000043.1 GCA_945923475.1 uncultured Mollicutes bacterium | reverse complement strand
TTCTTCTTGCTGCCTAAATCCTAGCCTGACATTTCTAAGACCTATATCAGTAAAATAGTATTTTAGTGGCGTATCTATATATTTCTTTCCTTTTACATCATATCTATTAGCTTTTTGAATCAAAAATGAATCTACACAGTAATCCAAGTATTGCTTAATTGTGTTTGGTGCAACATTTAAATTCTTAATAGATTTAAATGAATTTGATAATTTGTTAGGGTTTGTTAATGAGCCCACACTTGAGGAAACAATGTTGAGTACATCCTCCAATACTTCTGTGTTTTTTATAGCGTTTCTATTAACGATGTCTTTTATATAAGTTTCTTTGAATAAATTGTCTAGGTATTTAATCTTTTGATCGCTTGTTTTGCACATTAAAAGAAATGGCATACCACCATACATTGAATATTCATTCCAAGCTTCTTCGAAATCTAACTTGCAATAGTCAAAATATTCCTTAAAAGATAATGGAGATAAGTGGATTTGATCTCCTCTTCCCCTAAATTCCGTAATAATATCAGAAGATAGAAATTTTGCATTACTCCCTGTTACATATACATCAGCATTTTTTATATGCAAAAATGAAATCAATACATCTTCAAACTCATTTACATACTGCACTTCATCTAACAAAATGAAATAGTTCTTTTCGTCAACAATTTTACTATGTACATATTCACACAAAAAATCAGGATTACGATAACGAATGTTCATTCTGTCATCTAATTGTATGGAGATGATATGTTCTTTATCAACACCATTTTGGAGTAAATAATTATAAAAAATATCAAATAATAAGTATGATTTACCACATCTCCTGATTCCGGTAACAACTTTTATCAGACCATTATTCATTCTATCGATTAACTTTTGTAAATAATCATTTCTAGCAATCATATTTTTTCTCCAAACTAAAATTTTTGCAAGTTCTTGCACTTTTATTATACTAATTACGGCGATATAAATCAATATCAAACTAAAATTTTTGCAAGTTCTTGCGTTTTTATAATTTTAACGATTTCAATATAATTGAGATTTGTTATCCCTAACGGGCTTGATACTTCGATAAAACCTATTTTTTAATATATTCATTAAATCCATCTTCAGGCAAAGGTTTCGAATAATAATACCCTTGAATATAATCAGGATTAATCTGCATTATTTTTAGATATTCCTCTTCTGTTTCTACTCCTTCAACTACAACATTAATTTTTAATTCATGAGCAAGTGAAACAATATTTCTTAAAAGCTCAAAATCATAATTAGTTTTAAGGGCATTTTTTGTTAATGACATATCAATTTTAATTGTATTTGGACTTAACATACTTATGTTATGAATATTAGAATACCCAGTACCAAAATCATCTATTGCTAAGCGAATACCATCATTTTTTAGTTTATTCCATGCACTCTTAACAGCCTGATTATCTTCTAAATATCCTGATTCTGTAAGTTCAATAACAATTGAATCATATGGTAATCCCAACTTTTCAATAATCTTAAAATACTCTTTAAATTGGACTCCCTTTATAATTTGAACATAGGAAATGTTCATTGAAACACGAAAATCCTTAATATGTTCACGCATTTTTTTACAGAATTTAGCAGATTGTTTAATTATAAACCTTCCAACCACAACAATTAATCCTGTTTCCTCAAGTAATGGAATAAATTCAAGAGGTGGAATTATTCTGTTTTCATATTTAAATCTTAATAATGCTTCTGCAGCAACAGTAGCATTAGTATTAGCATCAACTATAGGCTGATAGTAAAGCATGAAGCCTTTAAAATCATTTGCGACAGCTTCATTTAGGGCTTTTATCAATTGAGTTTTATTTATAAATTGTCCATAATCATCATCATTATAAATGTATAATTGATTTCTACCACGCTTAATGGCAGTATCCAATGAAAATTCAAGTTTTTTTAAGACAAGATTATAATCATTATCCGCCTTAGAAAATTTAACTAATCCAGCAGATAAGGTATAAACCCCTTCATATCTTCTTTTAACAATATCATCAGAAACCTTCCAGCGTAATTGCTCATAAATATTACATGCATCTTCTACGTTACTACTAACAAAGTCAATAATAGCATATTCATCATTTGTAAGCTTGTAACAGTACTGATTTTCGCCAATTACTTCGTTAATTAGATCAGCAGTTCTTTTTAGAATAGAATTACCATATTCAAATCCATATTTTTCGTTTATAGTCTTCATTTCATCGATGCATAATTTAATTACAAAGCCTTCTTTGTTCTTTAAAAGGCTCGAATTTAACATACTTTTAAATGATTCGTCTCCTAAAAGCCCCGTTACATTATCAGCAAAATTTGCGTTTCCAACCTCATTTACGCAGCCAATTAATAAAACTGGTTTGTTGTTTTCATCTTTTACTGCATGTCCAACGCAATGAATCCAATACAAATTATTGTCACGTCCATTCCACCTGTACATTAGATCGTGTGAATCCTCTTCTCCTGACACAACCTTTTGGAGGTCTTTAACTAGTGAGTCGTAATCCTCCTCGTATGCAAAGAATTTATGGGCATTGATTACATCGCTAAATCTTGTAGAAGGAATTTTAAACTTTTCTACTGCTTTTGGAGAAATTTGATATAAATCCTTCTTTATATCATAAACATAAACATAGTCATGCATACTAGGATATAAATATTCAATTATTCTAATGCACTCTTCAAACGTAGGTATTTTTTTATGTTCCATTGTAAATCCCTCCTTATGATGAAAAACTATATTAATTATCATCAGATTGCAATAAATCTAGGTCTTCTTCTACAGTTTTTTCTATCTTTCTCTTTTTCTTTTTAATAACAACAAATTCCAAATAAAAATAAATCAATAAACTAATAAACATTAATAAATAATATGTAAGCAATCTCCATAAAAGCATTCCAGATACAGCAACTGTCTTTGTAACTCCTGCAAGATTAATAAACAGTGATTGAAATGCAAACTCAATTCCTCCTGATGCACCAGGGGTTGGGATAAAGCATGTCATAGCAATAGAGAAAGTGGTCATTCCTATCACTAGACCAAAGAAATTAGGTCCTAAATCTATATCTAGCGCTCTTAAAATAAAGAATGGTAATGAATAAAATATTATTAACGCGATAAGTTTAAAAATAATTGCCAAAAAAAATCTCCATTTATTTTTTAAACTATTATGAAATGCTTGTTGAGCCTCTTCACAAAATAATCTGAACCTATCACTGATATGTACAAGCTTACCTTTGAATGCTTTTCTATTAACTATCCAATCAACTACGCTTATAAGCCAGTTCTTTATTAGTTTGGAATGCCCAATAGCAATATATAACAATAAAACCAAGATGTTCATAGAAAAGCCGATAGCTATTAATATTTTAATAGATACAACATTCTTAGCTAATTCTTTATAATAAATCATAGAGAATAAACATAGTATAACAACAGCAATTTGATTAACTGTAGAGTTTATCAAAAGTGCTCCTGTAGACTTTGAGGTTGAAACACCTATTCTTTTATACTCCAACACCTGCATAGGCTGTGCACCTGTATTTGATGGAGTAATTCCATTATAAAAATATTCAATTGATCCAATTAAAAATGAATCACTCTTCTTGATTGTTCTATCATCATCAATTATTACCATTAATGATAGTGGATTAATCAATAAATATAAAAGTAATACTAGAATTGCAATTAAAAGCCATATTGGCTTCAATGATTTTAACACTTTACCAATGTCATCCATATCATTGTTTAATATTAGAACCAATATCATCGCAATAGTAATAGCTAAGAAAAAGAGAATCTTAAAAAGCTTCTTTTTCATATAATCACCTAAAATTCTTCCCAAATAAATAAAAATATAAACTCTTTTATTATATTGTACCATAAAAAATAAGGATGTGCTCATTTTTTTAACAAAAATTTCCAATTATTTATTTTTTTTATTAAAATATATGAAATTTTATAATATAAACCATACTAATAAATTGTATGAAACATATTAAAAAGATACAATAAAATGGGACAAAACAATCGAACATTCACTTTTGCAAAAGTTAAAGTTGCTACAAGAGTGAATTTTATATATTATGCAACCTACAAATTACAATTTAATGATTATAATTCACTCAATTTTTATAAATTATCTTCATAGATAGGATTAGAATTTCGTATAAAAGCGAAAAGGTCTGAAACAGTATGTTTTACAACTGTATCAAACCTATTGTTTCAATATGTATAATGACAAGTATGGTAATACGGTTTCATTTTTCAATGGGTAGTTTCATTTTGTTGCAAATGGTTTCAAATTGGCACGCTAGATAAGGATGATATGAAAAAGCACCTTTGATGTTATCTCGGGTGCAATATGATATTTAAGATTTATTTGCTATCTCTTTTAATGCTTTTTTAAGAAGTTCTATATTGAATTCTCTATTGTTTGGTGATAGCTCCCATGTGTTTTGGTCTATATCAATAAGTTTTCTTTCTGGTAGACCTAATGATTTTATATTTGCATTACGATAATATTCAGAATCGTCAACTAATGATTGAATTAAATACTCCCAGTTTGAACCCACTACTTTTCTAGCTAGTTTATATTTGGAAAGTTTGTCCTTTATTTCATCACTACCAGCTGATGAATTCATTGATTTATCTAACAAGCTCAAATTAGCAAAGCTGAACCTCTCTGTATCAAAATCCTCAGCCCTATTAAATTTTAATTTTTTAGTTTGCCAATTATTTAGTCTTGCGGATTCTTGATATTCCTTAACGCTATATAAATGTTCAATAGAAAAATTTTCACCATCAAGAATATTTTGCAGATATTCGCTAAAATCACGTGAAGAATCAGCTGTCTTATCTAAGAAAGCTTCCTGACAACCCATTATTACTTTTATTAGCTTTGAGTAATCTTTTATATTGCATGGAGCAACATTTTTATGATCGTTATATGTTAAATTAAATATTTCAGCAACATCTATATCTGTGACAATATCTTCAATTGATTTCTTATAATTTCCATTTGTATCAAGAGTTATATTTTCTATAAAACCAACAGTTCTTTTTGTGTTGCTTCTAATATAGTTCCACAATAATGTTAAATTTAATCTCTTACCAATTTCATTTAATTTATTTATTGAAATGTTTTTTGTACCTGTATCATATAAATCAAAAGAACCATCAATATAATTATGTCTATTTCTAAACAAATCAGTTAAAATTCTTGCAATATCAAAATATGCTTCGTATTGCAATAAAATCCAAGTAACATACAAAGATGAGGTAGAGTCTAAAGATACACCCATATTTGAAAAATAACTGTATATACTCTTAAAATCTTCTAAATATTGTATGAATTTTTCTGTAAATTCTTTAGCTTTTATTGCATCATTAAATACTTCATTTTTATAGAAAGACATCCACTTGCCTACGCCTGCATCTTCTAAATATGAAATATTACTATCTCCTTTATAAAATGCATTTAGGAAAATATAGATAATATTGTTTATGCCTTTTTCTTTATTGTCGTCACAACCTTTATATCCATCTATATCTTTATTATCAATTCCTTTAAATTTACTTAGTTCTGCTACTTTTTGTTTTATAGTAAAGATGCTATCGCCTGTACCTGCAAGCCTAATAGATTGAGAAAGAATAGAAAAGAAAATGTCACTTTGAGTTAACTGTATCGATAATGAATTAATATTTAAAAAATATTTTAATGATTCACTAATATTGCTATATTCAAGAGAAATTAGCTTTACGTGCTTTAAAATATAATCATATAATCCATCATACCAAGCCTCTGTATATCCACTCCAGTCATCATTAATTTGCTTTACAATTCTATCAATAGTTTTTGAAATATTAACGTTATATCTCTGCGAATTAAAATTATTGTCTAATCCTAAATTATACTTCAATTCTTCGGTTAAATAGAATTCTTCTTGTATAACAAACTTTCCTTCAACTGGTTCTAATAAAGCTTTATTTTTATTTTTTGAAGTTTCTGAACATTTTAGTTTTGCAAGTTCAGATAAAATAAGTATCAAACTTGTTAAACGTTGTTGTCCATCAATAACATCATTTACTCTTGTAGAACAAAATGCTAAGGTTCCTATGAAATAATCGGATGATGGATTATCTCTATATTGTGAAAAAATATCATCAATAAATTTGTATAGATTTCTACCATCATTCTTTTGTCCCCAAACATAATCTCTTTGATAATAAGGCACATAAATAACCTTATATTTATTTAATACTTCTTCTACACTTAAAAATTCATGTATCATCTTATGTGCCTCCTAATATTGATATGTATAGTTATCAATTCGCTTTTGGTTATAATTGACTCTACCTGTTAAATAAACATACGAAATATACTCAACGGCCAAAGTGTAATGCTTGCCGTTTTCTTCCCAGATGTATTCTTCACCTTCTCCTACCTCTAGGCATGGTAAGAGAATTAGTTCACGGTCAAGTTTATTGTTTATTTTATAACCATAGCCAAATATATCGCTCTTTACTGTTATTTTATTTATCAAAAGTGATAAGAATGAATATGTAAACAAATTACAATCCAAATGTTTTTTTAGGTTTTCATCTTTTATCTCTAATATGGCGTTGTGACCACCAGTTATTACAAATGGTTCCTGTTGAAAAAATGTAAATCCCCATTGGTCATCAAAGGTAAGTTTGTTTATAGAAATAATATTTTTATCTACCAAATCATCTTCAATATATCCAACACGACCACTACCTGACCTACTAGCACTTATTAGTGCAATAGAATGCTCACTATCTGGCTGTTCCACTAAATTTAAATCTTTTTGATTAGCACCAAGAGCCAACTTTGTAGAGCGGTCAAATAACTCTCCTAGCTTAAATTTTTTCCACACTAAAGAATCACGTTCCCTCTTGTAACCCGCTTCGTACTTTGCTCTCTCCGCTTCGTACTTTGCTCTCTCCGCTTCGTATAAGCGAATGGTCTTTTGCTCACGCAACTCTTTAGCTTCATCCATCAATTTTTTGATATACTCAACGGCCAAAGTGTAATGCTTGCCGTTTTCTTCCCAGATGTATTCTTCACCTTCTCCTACCTCTAGGCATGGTAAGAGAATTAGTTCACGACCCACTCTACTTGAGTTAGGAAGCCAACTATAATTATATATATCATTTGAACATACATGTGTGATTATCATCGATATAAAATAATTAACAGAATCTTCAACATCTAATATTTTCTTTAAATTAATATTATTTGCTAATAGTCTAAAAACACTACCATGTGTATCCATTAAAACAAAATCATAATTGTGATAAAAGCAAAGGCCAAAATGCATTGAATAAGTTAGATATCTCTTCATTTTTTTTGAAGATATTTCATCATTTTCAGCTAAATAACCAGATATACCATTATTCTTTTCGCTTTGAGTGATTAGAGCGACGGTGTACTCTCCGCTTTTATCATCAGACACATCTAACGCTTTTTTATTTAACGATAGTTGATTTCCACTATCGAAAGTGAATAAATTATCAAGTCTAAAACTTTTCCAAGTAATATTTCCCATATACTATTCCTCACTTAAAATATCAACAATGTACCTTTCAAATGAGCCATCTTCATCTTTGAAATTGTTATTAGCTTCTTTTACAAGTTCTTCTTTTTCAGCAAGCATCTTTTTAATGGTAATATTTTCTAAAGTAATGTCCGCTTCTTCCTTACTTGTTTTAATTCTTGATGGGTCTATTGTAGCTGTTATTTCTAATTCTTTATTAACTTCATAAAAGTTTGTCCATTTTCGCTTAAAAGAGCTAGTAGTTTCTTTTGAAGATGATACTTTCATTCTTTCAAATAGCTCTTTCTTCTTTTGTTCATATGTATGATTTTTATCTACAAGTCCACTATCTTTTAAATAGACATAACCAGTATCGGTAAAGTTATAATATTTAATTTTATCTTCCTTTTTGTGAGGCTTATCAACATTGAAAACAAAAATTGATGCAGGTTGCGACTTTCCGCTATCTGTAAATAAATCATCTTGCATTTTTATAACAGATTCCAACGTAGAAATATTTAGTATCTTAGAAAAAACATCTTTCTTTTGGCCAAATTTTTGTGGTGGAATAATAACAACAACTCTACTATTTTTAACGCCACAACCATTAATTAAAGATATATTCTTTTCCACAATTTCTAGAGGTTTATATTTATCTTCATAAGGTGGATTTAGAACAGCCTTTGTAGGCTGAACTCTTTCTTCTTGATCTCCTTTTTTAATTTTAAATGATGATTTTTGCAAAGTGAGAACATCTTCGCTAAGTAGTAATTCATGATTTAAAGATTTCAATAAGAAATTTGCTAGGCATAGAGTAACCATTTTAGAGTCATTATCATTTGCAATTATTGAATTATATAATTTAGTTTGATATTGCTTATATTCTTCATCAGAAATTTTATGTTCAGTATAATCTTTGGTCATATCACTCAACATCTTCGAATATGATAAGAGTGAAAATAAACCTGTGCCACTACAAAGGTCAGCTACAACATCTTTCTTGTAGTCAATTTCAGCTAAATCAACCATAAGCTGTGCTGCAAAAAATGGAGTTAAGACTACACCATCATCACCAGTTCCAGCCTTTTTATCTATCTCCATGTATAAAGTTTCTAAAAATAAATCATCTGGCTTAATAGACACATAATCGTTGGAGATAAAATGCTCTACAAATTCTCTAAAAGCTTTTCTATTACTATCTAAATTTGTATTAACACCAGAAATTGTTCTTAAAGAATCAAAAATTGCTTTTTTTGTACTTGGTAAAAGACCTAAACCTTCAATGCCTAATTTTGCAATATTTATAATTTGATCTATTGGTTTTGTTTCTTCATCAGCAAAATTAACCAAAGTTGTCAATTTACTAACATTTCTGAAATCTTTATTTTGTGTTAAGCAAAATATAAGAGTTGCTACAAAAATAACTTTACTGTTTCTATTAATTTGAGTATCCAACGTATAGATTTGTTGGTTCAAATTCTTGATTTCACTTAATTTCATTATTTGTTTACCTCTTTCAATTCAATGTTGTTTTCTTTACATAGCTCGACTATTTGCTTACGAGCTGTTGTAGTTGGTCTATTAAGGCCGTTTTCCCATCTGTTGATTGAGGCAAAAGAAACACCAAGCATTTTTGCAAATTCTGCTTGAGTCATAATTAGCTTATCTCTTAAGTCTTTTACTGCCTTTTGATAATCAATCATATGAGACCTCCATTTTTTGATTAGTGAGGCCTTGAAGTATCAAATTGTATACGTTTTGATACCTCAAATAATTTCACTAATGTAACAAAATTATATCACATATTTTCTAAAAAATCTCTATTTTAGGCAAATTAAACGTACTTTTTTCTGCGCTTTTATCAATTTCAATAATTCATACATTTTTATATTGTGTTTGGTACTTCTTTTTTATTGCTTATTACTTGATAAATCTTCCGTTTTATAAATGTATATAATACGAAGGTTATTAAGTTGATTTATGCTTATATTAGAGTTTCAAAAAAACACAAAATATCGATAGGCAGTATGTAGAAATTAAAGAATTTGGAGTAGATGATAAATTTATCTATGTAGATAAAGAATCAGGTAAAGATTTTGATAGGACTAACTACAAAAACTTATTAAGAAATTAAAAAAGGACGACCTATTAATTGTTAAATCAATAGATCGTCTAGGTAGAAATTATCATATGATACTTGAGGAATGGGCTTATATTACTAAAACTAAGGAAGCCGATATTAAAGTACTGGATATGCCATTACTTGATACTAGAATTGAAGGTAAAAATTTAGTTGGTAAGTTCATAAGTGATATCGTTCTTCAAGTATTATCGTTTGTTGCAGAAAACGAAAGAGCAAATATTAAGCAAAGACAAGCCAAAGGAATAAGGATTGCAAAAGAAAAAGGTGTTAAATTTGGTAGGCCAAAAGTCATTACGCCACCTAACACCAATGAAATATTAGATAAATATATAAACCACGAAATAAATAATACTGAAGCAGCTTCAATTATAGGAGTTTCTAGAGGTACGTTCTTTAGATTAGTAAAAGAAAGGAAAATGAAAAACTAGCCAGTTTAAATATTGGCTAGTCTTTCATAAGTTTCATTACTTATTCTTTTGTTTTTTCATTAAGCTCCAATAATGGTCTTTACATTTACTAGAGCAGAATCTTTTCTGACGATGTCCTCTAGTCTGAATCAAGAAGTTTCCGCATACAGGGCAAAACAATTCAGGGTGACTATTCTTGAATCTATTGTAAATAGTCTTGGCCGTAGATTCCTTCACTCCCAAGATTCTTGATATCTCGCCATAAGATTTTCCTTCTACCTTAAGCTTGATGACTTCTTCTTTGAGCATGATTTTCACCTCCTTCAATAGTAAAGGGACAAAAATCTTCTTTTTGAACGTACTTTTTTAAATATTTTTCATCCCTTCAATTGAAAACGGAAAAATAATGATAAAAAGTAAACCTTTTTTAGGAATTGTTTATAGAAGTTTTTAAAAAAATAAGAATTTACACGAATGACACGAAAGATGAGCAATCGTGTACCTATCGTGGCAAAATACACTAAAGCTTTTTTATGAAGTCGAATCAATCCAATACAATGCAATAAAAAACTAGGCAATTCTACTAATAACGGGACTCGAACCCTAGTAAAATCGCCCTAAAATAAAGAAAAAGTGCCAATTTGAGCATTAAATCTCGTATTAGCACAGTTGTTTCTTAATGTGTGAGTTGTACAAAACTGATACATTTAGCCTAATTTACCGAAGTATGAAGAGTTAAACTGATACACTTTTATACATTTTCATTGCTATGGTGGGATTCGAAGTTACTTTAAATATCCTTTATGATATACTTTCCCAACCAAATACTCTCCGGTTGGAATGATTACTTCCCTTGACATAAACTAGCATAATCTATTGCTTTTTGTATTGCACCGGTGCAGATTGATTTACCATCATTTATTGCACCATAATCTAAAATATTAAATATAGTTTTCATTTCCTACTTCTATCTATGATTAGTTAAATTATTTAATGCTTGGTCAATTGAACCCTCAACTATGTAATTTACTCTAGATACAATAATCCTAGGATTTTCTTTCATATCATACTTAATCCATTCTAATACAATAGCCACAAAGGAATACATATAAAAGTTTGTAATAAATCTTTTGTCATCCTCTTTAATTCCTCTACCTTTAGCTTTTTCATCAACAACCTGATAAATAATAGGATAAACAAGCTTATATAGATATGTTTGTAATATTTCAAGAGATACAGATTTGAAAATATTAGTAATAAAAATCTTATCCTTTTGTATAATCTCAAAAACAGATAGGAATCCATCCATCCAGTTTTCGTAATTATCTTTATCCTTTAAAGCCTTATCTGCAGATTCAATACAAATCCATTCTACTAAATCATTTATATCTTGAAAGTGATAATAAAAGGTTTGTCTATTAATATCACAATGCTCGGCTATATCATTAACTGTAATTTTTGATAATTGCTTTTGATGCAAAAGCTCCTTTAAAGCAAAAGCAATTGCTTTTTTTGTTGTTAAGCTACTCAATCAAATCACCTCTTTCTTAATTTATATGATACCACAAAAATTAAGAAAAAAAAATCTCTTTCACTTGAAAGAGACTTTCCCTTGGGAGAGTTATAAGATATTACTATTGTACATGGTAAATATTCAATACTACTTAATCAATCCACTTTCTTTTAGTAAAATTTCTATATCTGTACCCTTAATTTTCTTCTTAACAACTTTTAGCAATGCTTTTTCTTTTATAGATAAAGGGCAATCTTCCAATGATTTCTTATCTATTGCATAATATGCAGCCTTTAGTAATTCACGTACATCATACTTTGAACCCCATACCTCAGGAACAGCACGATCTACATTTAATAATGTATATACTGCTTCCATTCCGGTACGAATAGAATACTCTGTAGTAAATATTGTATCTCTTGGAGTTTCAGCAAACTGACCAATAAATGCAAAGTTAACCGCACCATTTGGCACTACAAGTGGTCTATCAGATTCTTTTCTTGGTTGGAAGAATGCATTAATATATGGCATATAGCATGTTGTTGTATTACACTTATTTTTTGCATATTCTTCAATCTTTGTTTTAGGAATTCCTATATGATATAGCCACTCCTGACAAACCTCCATACCTGTGCATTCTCTCATAGGCTTTTCTATGTAGTTACCTGGTTTATTTGTATTAAGAGAATATACCCAAATTAATACCATATTCTTATCTTGGCTCTTAAATTGAGGTTGTCTATTAATTGTCCATGATAAATACCAATTTTCAGTTGAATCCTTAACAGTTACAATACCACCAGTTGTAACCTTACCTTCTCTAGGATCTCTTTTGCAAACATTAATTATATGCTTAATAATATCCTCATCAGATGTAGCAATTGTTGCACTCATCCAATTTGTAGCTTCTACGTCACTACAGAATTTATCAGGATTACCGAATTCACCGTTTTTAGCTTGCTTAGCAATGTTTTTCCACATATCCCATGATTCACCATATCCGTTTTTTACATTTGATAAATCACAAACTACATTTTGACTACCATAGCAAGATGTATCTGTACAGCATCCATTCGTGATAAATACTAAATCATCTTCAATAAGATCAATTGTTTCATGTTTTCCGTCTTTAACAAATTGAATTTGTTTTGCGATTTTCTTATTACCTTTAGTATCAATTACAACATTCTTTACATCAACGCCATATTCAATCTTTACACCATGAGATTCTAAATATTTAGTTAATGGTAAAATCATTGATTCATACTGATTATACTTTGTAAATCTCAAAGCTGTAAAATCAGGTAATCCGTCAATATGATGAACAAATCTACATAGATATCTCTTCATTTCTAAGGCTGATGACCATCTTTGGAAAGCAAACATTGTTTGCCAATATAACCAGAAATTTGTTTCCCAGAATGTATCTGGTAATATATCAGAAATCTTTTTATCCTCTAAATCCTTCTCTGGAGTCATAAATAGCTTTTGTAATGCCATAGCTGATTTCTTATCAAGTTTAAACTGTTTATCAGTATGCGCATCCTGTCCTCTATTTACAGTTGCTCTACATAAAGAATAATTAGGATCATGCTTATTTAACCAGTAATATTCATCTAAAACTGAAACATTAGGAGTCTCGATTGATGGAACATCTCTAAACATATCCCACATACATTCGAAGTGGTTATCCATTTCTCTACCACCACGCATATAGAATCCTTTTGTAATATCCTTTCTACCATCACAAGATCCACCTGCAAGATCAAGCTTTTCTAGCAAGTGAATATGTTCACCCTTCATTTGTCCATCACGAACTAAATAGAAGGCTGCAGCTAATCCTGCTAATCCTGTTCCAATAATATAAGCTGATTTTTTTTCAACACCTTCAGGCTTTTCTGGTCTTGCAAAAGCCTCATAAGTACCTGCACCATAATACATAACACATTACCTCCTTGTATTATTTACAGCTATATAATATACCTATGTTTTATTCTATAAAATGATTAAAATATCGTTAATGTAGTAAAATCATATATCTCCATAAAATTGGAGTGTTTTATTACATTCACTTATGGAAGTAATAAAATTATACATTTAGCATCCAATGTATAAAAAAAGGTCAAAAATGATTTGAATTCTTAGATACCACTGTGGTTATAAATTTTTCCCGGATTTAAAAAAAACTATAATATCCAAACAAACATTATCAAAACATAATTCATTTAATATTTCATGGCGAGCATTAAAGTAAGATATGTAATTAAAAAACTATATTGATACAAATCAGTTTCTTCCATTACCCCATCAAAAAACCAAAAGGAAGGCATAAAATGGTTCTAAAATACCGTTTTAAGCCATTAAAAACAAAAAAAGTACTGATAATCTTGTATCAATACTTTGATTTCATATGGCAAAGATGAACCATTTTAATACAAAATGCAAACACCTTTCGTTTTTTGAAAACACCTATAAAATTTTGCAAACACCCTATCGTTTTTTGAATACATCTTTCGTTTTTTGAAAACACCCTGTTTTGGCATTGTTGAGCTGATGGATAAATTGGAATTGTCTAAAATAGTAA
>CAMELE010000042.1 GCA_945923475.1 uncultured Mollicutes bacterium | reverse complement strand
ATTTAATTCACTAAAAATATCTTTTAAAGATATAAGGACATTTCTGTTATCAATCATAAATGAAAGAAAATCATTTTTCTTATCATTAGTATCTAGCCTATTCATTACTACTGAAATAACATCTGATTTTATATTTTGTCTATCTAATTCTTTTAATATTGAACAATCTAAGTTTGATAACATTACTACCCTCTCCCAACGATAATAATTATATCATTTAATTTATTTTTTTACCATAATACAGACAAAATTCATTCATCTTTATCTGGTCTTAAATATTTATTTTTCATATCAATAATAAACTCATCTAATTTATCAATTTCTTTTTTTAAATGAGGAACATCTATTACACCTTTTGCATTTGCAATTCTGGCTATCTGATTTATATTATTTCCAATGTTGCGAATATTTTTTATTTCTTCATAAAATTGCTCTGACGGTTTCTCTTTCGGTTTATAACCTACAATAAGATGTCTAATATAATCAGAGGCATTCATACCAACTGCTTGTGACTTACACTTCATAATATATTCTTCTTCATCATTAAGCCATATTTGTTTTTTTATTCTACGACTTCGCATTTAACAACCTCCGGATCTTCTTCGTGTTCATTATCTCTTAATACTATTTGTCTTTCCAGTTCACTTATACGATTTACTTGTAAGCAACACATCAAGGTGGTCATTGCAAGACCTCCTATGATGAACCCTAAAACAAAAAATAATAATTCACTCATTACTATCACTTTCCTTTCTTCAATATACAGTTTTGTCTAGCAAGGGGATTGGGGATTTCCCCACAAGCGAATTTATACGGGAGTATAAATTCAGTGCTGGCTAGACATAAGTTTTATTCCCCAAGAGAACACTTGCCACAATAAGGACAATAGTGTTTGCAATTTTCACATTGCATTTTCATAAAAGATTCTGCGTCTAATTCATCATCATCTTCCTCAAAATCTTTCTCTGGTTCTTCTTCAATTTCTTCAACTTCAAACTCGATTGGTATAGTTGTATCTATCTCAATAATTTCATTTTCTATTACAAATTTTGCTACAATCAATGCTGCTTCTTTTTGATTTCTTGCTTCAATTTCAAAATAATCTTCATTAACATTTGTAACTTTTACTTCATATTTTTTATCTTCTATTTCACTTAAAAGACCAACTTCAATTAGTAAATCTTCAATATCAAGTTCCAATTCCTCACACATTTTTACAAACGGAATTAAGTAAAAACTTGGCTTTAATCCATTTTCAAATCTTGATATTTCTGCGTGACTTATACCAATTTTTTCAGCAAGTTTTCTTGTTGAAATACCTTTCTCATTTCTTCTTGTTTTAATAATATTTGCTAATTTTAAATAATCAAATTTCATAATTTCACCTTTCTTTTTCATATCGTTTTTTATAATTTATTCCTACTTTGGCACACAAAAAGTCATTGAAATCCTTTCCAATTTTAGGTGGATCATCAATGACTTCATATTGTTTTGGAAGAACAGTTTTAAGTGCCATTGTTGCTATTCTTCCTGCACTATCATTATCAAAATGCAGATATATTTTTTTAATATTTTGATTCTGATTTAGATAATAATTTAATGCTAGTGGTATCTTACTTTCATCAATTTTTTTAGCAGGTTGATATACACCTGCTAGTGAAAGTAAGTTATCATTATACCATTCTTTATTTTCCAATTTATTAAGTGTTGCGTATGATAATAAATCAATAGCACTTTCAAATAAATGAACTGTATCACTCTTTTCTAGTGAATCCAATTTAAAAGAAAATGCTTTATGACTTCCATAAGCGTCTTTCATATATCTACTGTTATTTGTTGCTCTGACTCCTGCATATCTTGGTACTTTGTTTTTGTCATAGCCTACAAATACTACATTGTGATTAGGTAAATCTTCATATATTAAACGATTATCTATACACTCACTTATAATATCTTTATCAATTCCACGACCAATTAAATAATTCATAACCTTATCTGTTGTAATTGATTTCTTTGGCAAAATAAGTCTTATATTTTGAACTTTTTTAGGTTGCTGATATACAACAGGTGGTCTATCATTCGAGTATCCTAAAATAGTTTCTACTGCCTGAATAAAAGTATATTCTCTAACTTGAATTAAATATTCTAATGCAGTTTTTCCACCTATTCCTCTTGAAAACCAATACCACATACCATTACTTATTTTTAAACTATCGTGTGTTCTAGTCATATAAGTATCTCTACTAAAATGCACTAATTCATCTGGTTCATAGTTTTTCAAATAAGTATATAAGTCCATTTCTTTTGCTTTTCGTATTTCTTCTGGTTGATAATAAGCCATACTATTACCTACCTTTCTTTTGCTTTTTTCTTTGATTGTTTCGCTTTATATTCTTCTGCTAATTCTGCTACTATTTCATCAGTATTATCTTCTAATAATTGATTTATATTTAAGTCAGAATCCATCCATCCTTGATATAAAGTTTCCAATGAATTTTTTTCATTTTTTAATGCTTTTATTTCATCTAAATCATACCTTTGTGATTCCGGATAAAACAAACACATTAGTTCTTCTTTCATTGTAGTTTCATAAGATTTATCTATTATTTCCTTTGAAGTAAGTGTTTCTAATTCTTTCTTATAAGAATCAAATTCACTTTCTAATTTAGAATATAATTCTTCTCTAATTTTTTCTTCCATAATGTCACTTTCCTTTCTATAAAATAAAAAAGAGCGAAGATAGTTTTTACTAAAATCGCTCTCCTTGGTTATTTTACCAATTCCATTTCTTTCATAAGATAGTAGAAATATTTTCCTCCTAAATAAAACATTTTCTTTTGTTCAATAAGCATTCTATCAATACAAGAAGTAAAGTATTTTACTAATAATTCTACTTCTTCTTTTGTTAATGAAACTGATTCGTTATTTTCTATTATTGCTTGAATTTTGCTATTTGTACCCGTTATTTCTTGGCAAGTTCTGTTGAGTTCCATATACTCTTTTTCCTTGTTTAGTTGTTGTGTCTGTTCATTAAGTACATACCAAAATAAGTCATCAAATTTCTTCTCCATTTCCTTATCAAAGTCCATATATTCATCACCTTTCTTTTTGGATGTGAATATTTTAACACAATAGCCTTTTAGAATTAAATGTGCGATTTATCTCTCATATTCTTTTTTACATTCTTGACTATCATCACTTATATCATTACCATCATCAATGATTTCTTTATCTTTGTTATTAAGATTTAATTTTATATTTAATTCATCTAATCTCTTTGACTTTGTTTTCAATTCTTCCTCTTGTGGGAATGGCTTTTCAATTTCTTTTTTAGCACTTTCATAATTCTTTTTAGTGTCTTCAAGATTATTTTCTATACTAGAAAGTCTTGTTTCTATACCATTTAAAACATTATCAATACGGGTTATATTTCCACTAGGATCACTACCTAATTCAGTTTTATATGATAAATTATTCTTCATACTAGCATAGAACTTTCTGTCCATAGTATCAAAAGATAATATAATTTTAAAACCTTTATACTCTCCAATTTCAAGTGGTTCTGGATTAGTCATAGACTTACATATTTCAATAATCTTTTCTCCTGCTTCTTTTCTTTCAGTAAAGTCTGTACCTTTTATATTCATTTTTTCAAAAGAATTATCTGGAGTATTATTATTGTTGAATACCTCAATATCTTCTTTCATATCTTCAATTCTATTTTCTAATCTTTTTATTTCATTTGGATAATATTTAATAACTTTATCTTCTAATTCATACTTTTCACTCAAATAATTTTGTTTTAATAATTTTAATTTTGCGACCTGTGTATCAAGTTCTGTTTTTTCAATTATATCTGGATTTCCTGCTGCTAATGCTTTAATTTCAGCATAAGACAATGCAGTTTCATCAATATCTTCTGCAAACCTCACAGGAGTTTTTGATGTCATTATTTGTGAAATAAATCTTTGCTTATTTTCCACTAATTGATATAAGTATGCGTCAAAAGTTCCCTCTGTTACATATCTATAAATATCTACTTCCGGATTTTTATTTCCTTGTCTTATTATTCTTCCTGACCTTTGTATTAAGTCACTTGGTCGCCAAGGACAATCTAAATCGTGTAAGGCTATAAGTCTATCTTGACAGTTAGTTCCTGCACCCATTTTTTGTGTACTTCCTATAAGAACTCTAACTTGTCCTCGCCTTACTTTATTAAATAATTCTTGCTTCCTTGCGTCTGTGTTTGCGTCGTGAATAAAAGCAATTTCTTCTTCTGGTATGCCTCTATCTATAAGTTTTGTTTTTAAATCATCATAGACATTAAACTTGCCATCATTATGAGGGGTTGATAAATCACAAAACACCAATTGTGCAGATTTATCTTCACTTGTTTTATCCCAAATACTATAAATATTATCAGCACAAGTTGCTACTTTGCTATGCTCAAAATCTTCTAACATATCATTTGTAAGTCTTTGATCTAGTGCTAATTTTCTTCCATCATTAGTTATTTTTAGCATATTATCAACTGATGAATCTACCATTCTATTTCTTATTTTCTCTGCTCTTTTTGATAAGTCTTTTACTAATTCTTTTTGAATTTCACTAGGCTCTATAACCACATTATGATAGTTGGCTTTTGGTACTGGAAGATTAAGCATTTCAGAAGTTTGAATGTCTGCCACTTCTTTAAAAAGTGCCATTAGTTCTGGTAAATTAAAGAACTTGGCAAACCTTGTTTTTGCTCGGTAACCTGTTCCCTCTGGACTTAATTCTATTGCAGTTACAGTTTCTCCAAAAGTTGAAGCCCAAGCGTCAAATTGTTGAAGATGTCTTTTTTCTAGTTCTCCATATTGCAAGTATCTTTGCATTGTATATAGTTCTACCATAGAGTTTGAAATTGGAGTTCCAGTTGCAAATATGACACCTTTACCACCTGTTAGTTCATCAAGATACCTACACTTCATAAATAAATCTGATGACTTTTGTGCTTCTGTTTGTGCTATACCACCGACATTTCTCATTTTAGTGTAAAGAAATAGATTTTTATAGTAATGGGCTTCATCTACAAATATTCTATCAACACCCAACTCCTCAAAAGTTACGACATCATCTTTTCTTGATGTGTCATTTAATTTTGCAAGTCTTGCTTCTAAACTCTTTTTAGTTTTCTCCATTTGTTTAATAGAAAATCTTTCGCCATTATTATTTTTTAAATCTTGAATACCCAAAGTTATATCTTCTATTTGTTTTTGAATTATTGTAACTTGTCTTTCAACTGACATTGGTATTTTCTCAAATTGTGAATGTGAAATTATGATTGCGTCATAATCTCCTGTGGCTATTCTTGAACAAAACTTTTTACGGTTAGCAGTTTCAAAATCTTTCTTTGTAGTTACCAAAACATTTGCACTCGGATATAGTTGTAAAAACTCTTGACCAAACTGTTCTACAATGTGATTAGGCACTACAAATAATGATTTATTACATAAACCTAATCTTTTTGATTCCATTGCAGCAGCAACCATTTCAAAAGTTTTACCTGCTCCAACTTCGTGTGCAAGTAATGTGTTTCCTCCATAGAGTATTCGGGCGATTGCATTTACTTGATGTTTTCGCAAAGTTATTTCTGGATTCATTCCATCAAAACTGATATGACTTCCATCATACTCTCGTGGTCTAATTGAATTAAATCTTTCATTATAAACCTTTGTTAATCTTTCTCTACGCTCCGGATCTTTCCATATCCATTCTTCAAAAGCAAGTTTTATCTGCTCTTGTTTTGCCTGTGCTATTGCAGTTTCTTTTTTATTTAATTCTGCTACTCTCTTACCATTTTCATCTTCATAGTAATCGTAAATTCTTGTATCTTTAAGATTTAAACTATCTTCAATAATCTTATAAGCACTTGCTCTACCAGTTCCATAAGTATTAGTTGCTTTAATATTATACTTATCATAATTTTTTCCCTCTATCCACCATTCAGAAGTTGCTTCATTATAATGAACATTTATATTTTGACAAGCATAATTACTAGGATTTAATAAATATTCAATAAAGACTTTTATATCTTCAGGTGGAATCCAAGTAGAGCCAAGTCTAACACTTATTTCACTTGCACTTAAATCTTTTGGTTGAACCTCTTTTAAATATTTAACATTTACATTAAATCTTTCATCTGTTTCAGCAAAATGTTCTGCAATCTTTAATTTTTCTCTTACATTACCAGACAAATACTCATCTGCTGTAACCCATTGATTAGGCTCTCCGTATTCAGGAACATTGAATATTTCTCCCTCTAAATCTTTAAGCATTTTATCCATATCCATATTGCAAAGTTTTTGCATAAAGGTTATATCAACTCTTGCCTTTTCGGATAGTGAAACAATTAAAGCGTCGTTTGCATTATCAACTGATGTTATCTCTGTTTTAGGCTTGATAGTTCTTTTTGTGAACATATCTGCTTTTCTTGCAAGATTTCCATTCTCATCTAAAATTTCAAGAGAACATAATAGATAATAACTTGAATCATTTGAAAAAGCAGAGTTATTTCCTCTACTATTGATTAGTCCATATTTCTTCGTAAACCTATCATATAATTGATTTAATTTCACTTGTTCTCTCTTTATATCTTCATCTGGATAATCTTCCGTTTGATATTCTAAAAGAGTTCTAACGCAGTCCCTTATTTCAATTAAACCTTTAACTCTATTTTCAGTAGTCATTGCTAATTCTTGTGGGTACATTCTACTATTTTCTCTAAAATATATTTTGTCATCTATTAAAGTGTATGAGAAGTTTCTTACCGTTAAATCTGCTTCAATGGAATTATCTTCTTCTCCTATATCATCTAGTTCATACTCTTTTACTTCGGCGTGTATATTTGAAATTGCTCTTTCTAACTTATCTTCCAACTTTTCACCATCAGAGATACAAGCAGAATCATAGCCAAAACTAGTTGAAATCATTTCCATATTTCCTAGTATCATTTCTGGATTATCAATAAAATACTGATTCATTTTTATACCATCATCATTTTCTCCAAGATATACCCAGTCTGGTTCAATATCAGTTATTGAATCTCTTTTTTGTAAGAAAATAATGTCTGATGTGACTTCGGTACCTGCATTTGCTTTAAATGTGTTGTTAGGTAGTCTAATAGCACCTAATAAATCTGCTCTTTGAGCAATATATTTTCTAACACTTGGATTTTCTTTATCTAGTGTACCTTTGCTTGTTATAAATGCAATAACACCACCGGGTCTAACCTTATCAAGTGTCTTTGCAAAAAAGTAATCGTGAATTAAAAACTTATGCTTATCGTATTTCTTATCTAATACCTTGAAATCTCCAAATGGAACATTGCCAACTGCTACATCAAAAAAAGAGTTAGGAAGATTAGTATCTTCATAACCCTGTACTGCAACGGTTGATTTTTGATAAAGTTGTCTTGCAATTCTACCACTTATGGAATCAAGTTCTACACCATATAACTTACAATCTTCTAATGAATCTGGTAACATACCTATAAAGTTACCAACACCACAAGATGGCTCTAATATATTACCTGTTTTAAGCCCCATATTCTCTAATGCTTTATACATTGACCTAATTACTACTGGTGGTGTATAAAAGGCTGTTAAAGTAGATTCTCGTGCTTGTGAATACTCTTTTTCATCAAGTAAATTCTTTAATATACTATATTCATTACTCCAAGAAGAATCTTTTTCATCAAAGGCTTGTGGAAGTCCACCCCAGCCGACATATTTCGACAATATCTCTTGTTCTTGTGGAGTTGCAAATCTATTTTCTTCTTCACATTTTTTTAACACTCTTATTGCTTCAACATTATTATTAAATTTTTCTCTTGGACTACCCTCACCTAAGTTATCATTTGTAATTTTAAATTGATTTCTATCAGAAATAGGTATTTCTGGGTGAATATCAAAACTTCTTATTTTATTACTTTTCTTCTTTTCAAATACTGGAACAATATTTTCTTCTTGAACTTCTGGTTCTTCTTCAATAGGAAGTGATATTTCTTCTTTTACATTTACCTCTATATTGCTTGGTTCTTCATTTATATTATCTTTAATATCACTTACTTTAACTTTAAGATGATCATTTGCAGGATTTTCTTGTACTTTCCTATCAAATTCTTCTTTGGACATTTCACGATTAAATAAAGGATATCTAAAATCATATAATACGACATTACTAATTCCAATACTTAATATTTCATATTCATCTGCACCAATATAAACTCTATCTCCTAAATGATATTGATATTCATATTTTTCTTCGGTCGGTTCTTCAATTATTTTTTCTGCTAGATTATTACTTGCCTCAATAAATTCTCTTTCTTGGTCTTTTTCATCAAGCCACTTCGGATATTCTTCTAATTCTTTTGAATTAAGGTATCTATCTTCGTGAATAAGAGTTTTTATTCTTTTTTCAATATAATTCCACTTGAATAATTGTTCTTTGGCACTAGCGTCAAAATAACCTCTATTAAACCTTACACCTTTATAATCAGTATTAACTCCAATTCCTGCTCCTTTTATTGTAGAAGTAGCACCACTTATTCCGTATAAGTTTTTAAGATAATTTATATTATTCTCTGTTGATAAACTTTTACTAAATTGTTCGTAAATACTAAACTTTGTATCACGGTGTTGTTCTGTTAAATATCTATCAACAAACTCCTGTGTAAATTCTAAATCAGATACTGATTTTTCACTATTTTCATCAATAAAACTTAATTGGTCTGTTACACTTGGCAATGGTTCTATTCTATCATTTAACTGATTTAATAAAATCATTGCGTCATAGTGATAAGTTAAATCTTCCCAACTTACAAAACTTTCTGTATCTCTTGATAAGAAATTTCCTTTCCAAAATAAAATACCGTTGTCAAAAGTTTTATAACCATACATTTGGTCATCAACTATAACACCGGTATAATCTTTGTTAAATATTCCTTTGAGATACTCTGCTCTTTTTGTAACATCTTTTTCATTTTGTATAAAGTCTTTTATTTCCTTATTTGATTTTCTTAAATGAGGAGTTGTACTTAATATCTGATTTATCTTTTCATCAACTACAACATAATGTGTTTTACTTTGACTTGGATCATAATTGTTTAAGCGTAAATCAATTCGTTCGCTACTATCTCCTCTGCTGATGTCTTCAAGTTGTTCATTAAGCCTATCCATTTCATAGGGTCTTGTTGTTTCATTTGTTCTGTTATCTTCTCTTTGGCTTTCATTTCTGATACTATCTGTTCTACTCTCTCCATTGCTACTTCTTGAATATTCATCAAGTGTTCTGGAAGTTGATTGCTCATCAATAGAGTCGTGTATAGAGATTTCTTGTTCTCTTTCAAGTACCTTAGCCTCATCATTGCGTATTTGCCCTCCACTTGAATCTTGTTCTCTGGTATCGCTAGGTCTGGTATCTCGTAATCCCCTTTGCGTGTGTAAGTTATACTCATCATTATTCCTCCTTTCAACAGTTTCTCTGCTTTCACTTACATCATAAGATAAATCTTTATCTATATCAAATGTGCGAATTTTATTTATTTCATTTATTCGTAACTTTTTAATAGTATTATAAATTTCACGAATACCCATTTCAGATATTTCGCTAGTGGCTACACCTAATCTAGTTATAGTTTCATAACTATCAAATGCTAATATTGGTGTAAAATCTTCATTAGTGAAATAATCATTCGGATTTAATCCACACCTTTTAATCATTGAAAATGCAATACTATTTTCTAGTGCATTTTGAAACAATAACTGAACTGCTTCATCAGTCATTGGTTCAAGAGAACTATTTTCTCTATAAAACTTTAAATCTTCCAAATAATCTTGCATATTATCTTCAACAAGTATCTTTGATACAGACTTAATTGCAAGTCCAAGAGAACTTTTATCTTCAAGTTCTCCATATTTGTTTTCTAATGATTCAATAATATCTACTTCATAAGGTTTTGGAACTGACCATAATCTAAAACTTTTTCCGAACTTACTATTAGTATCTGCAATGTCAAATACATATCGTAAATTAGTATAGCCATTATCTTCTGAAAGAAGTGCTATTCCTTTTGCACCACGATTAACCCATCTACCAACTTGTTTGTTCCAAGCCTCTATCTTCGCACACGCAACTGCTTCTGGTCTTTGTGCATAAATTAAAACTTGGTCATTAAAAGGGTATTTGTAGTTCATTGCTGCACATTCCAAGAATGACATCCAGTCATCCGGATTTTTGCTTATTTGTGTTAAGGTTTCTCCATATAGGTCTGTTATTAGTCTTAATTTACTCGCCATATTGCACCTCCTGTTCTAAATTAGACTATTATTCTTCTGACATTTTGCTCTTTTTAATTTTCTCCCTTACACTTAATAAGACTTCATAATAATTAGTATTGATAGGAATATTACCTATCTCATAAAACAAGATCATAAATAAATCTACAATCTCGTTATTATAAAATCTCATATCAACTATTGTAGTTCCATCTTCTTCTGTTATTGGAACACTATATCTTAATAGTTTATCTTTCATTTTTGATGATTTATTTGAATAATTTTCATTATCAGAATCAATCATATTTTCTAATATTTCTAGTAGTTTATTATATTCGTCTACATTTAATTTAATTTTAATTGGTGGTATTCTTTTTGAATATGCCATTTTAATTCCTCCTATCTTTCTCTTTCTTTATCTTGTTTTACTTTCTCATTTAAAACAATATTGTTTCTGTATGATTTTATTGCTTCTTTTACAGAAGTGTTGCTTAAAATATCATCTACTTTTGCTTGTGCCTCTTTTTTGTTTTTGGCTTCAACCTCAAAAGTAATAGTTCCATTTATATCAACATCAATTTCAAACTTTTTCATTTGCCATCATTTCCTTTCTCTTTATAACCACTTAAAAATTCTATAAATAATTGAGCAGTTTTATTATTGTTCTTTTTTACTAATTCCCATAAGTCAGAAATAATATAAAAATCTGACATTGTTAAATTGGGAATCTTTCTTACCTCTTTTATATCTAATGTTGCTATTTTTTTGCTTGTATTAAATCCAGCATTAAATAGTTTTTCAAATGCTTTTGATATACTGTTTAAATTATATTTTTCTTCCAATTTAATCCTCCTAAACCTTTTCTACTAACTCACAAATATAGATAATTTGCTTATTAGTGTTGTGTCTGCAAGTTATTAAAGTTAGAGTGCTTTTTTCAGCATTTCTAACAATGTTAGCAGTTCCTGTTTTTTCTATATCGTATTGATTTACAACTTTGTATTTGTATTCACTACCTCCATAAAAAATACTAATCTCATCATCTGTTTCCAATTTATATAAGTTCTTAAAAAATGCTGTTCTACCACTACCAGAATGTCCGGCTAGTATAACATTTCCGTTTTCTTTATCTGGCATATCAGATTCATTAAGTATTAAAATATTTCGATTAACATTGTTATAATAACTACCCTTACTTGCTAGACCTTTTTCCAGTCCTATCTTTGGTATTTTAATAACTGCAATATAATCAATTTTTTTAGTTTGAGTTATAGTTGACTTTTGTTGTTCTTCTTGATTATTTTCTTCGGTTGGTGTTGTTTCATCAGTTACTTCTTTTTGTTCTTCGTAAAAAGTATCTATTAAATTTTCTTCATTTTGATTTTGAAGATAATTGTATAGATATTTACCTCCAACTATTCCAATTCCAACAACAATTAGCAAAGAGCCAACTATTATAAGTTGACTCTTACTAACCTTTCTATCTTTATTTTTGTTTTTTCTTTTTAACATAGACAATTACTCCTATTCCTCCAAGAGTTAGTAATGCTCCGGCAATTTCAATAATATGAGTATCAGTAATTCCTGTACTAGGAACTTCAACTACTACTTTTTCATCAGTCATTGTTGCCTTAACTACTTTTCCATCTTCTAAAATTTCAAAATACATTCTTTCAGGATTTAAAGTGTAACCCTCTGGGGCTTCTTTCTCCAAAATATAGTATTTTCCATATCTAATTTCTGGAATAGTAATTTTACCATTTTCGTCTGTTCTACCACTAAAAATAAGTTCATCTTTTTCATTATAAATTTCAATTAGTGTGTTAGGTAATGGTTCTCCTGTTGATACATCAGTCTTTGTAAATTCAAGAGTTCCAGTAATAGGTTTATCTTTCATTTCAGCCTTTGTAATTTCTCCATTTTCTTTTAATTCAAAATAGATTTTTTCATCTGTAATTGTATAACCTGTTGCAGCCTCTTTCTCAATGATATAGTATTTTCCAACTTTTAAGTCTGTAATAATTACTTTACCATCTTTGTCTGTTTTGCCAGTAAAGATTAGTTCATCATTTTCATTATAGATTTCAATGATTGTATCTGGAATAACATCTCCATTTACAAGATCCTTTTTAGTAAATTCCAAAGTACCTTTCTTTAAGTAGTTTAAATTACTATATGATTCAAAAACTATTGGAGTTTCATCATTTACTTCTTTTAATTCAAAATAGTGTTTATTACTATCTAATACATATTCATCTTGTGTTTTTACTTCAATTAAATAGTATTTTCCAAGAGGTAATTTTTTAGAAATTGCATAACCATTTTTGTCTGTTGTAATAGTATCTACTTTTGTACCTTTTTCATAATAAAGATGATTTCCATCAGCAGATTTAATATCTTCTTCTGCATAGATTTCAAATGTTACGCCACTTAATTTTTTATCTTTGTAAGTGTATTTACCATCTTTAATTACTAAATTTTCTCCTGTTTTCTTAATTTCAAGTTGACCTTTTATTGGTGTGTTTTTATAAGTTACTGTTATAAAAGCACCATAAGTTGTATATGAATAATGAGTATCATTTCCTATTGTGAATTTTAAGCCATCTTTGTCTTTTAAATAACCATTAGGAGCAGATACCTCAATCAATTTATAATTTCCAGCAGGTAGTTTTAAGTAAGTTATCATTTTGCCATTTTCATCTGTTTTGAACTCACTATAAACTTTTCCACCAACATATTGAGAAACATATTGATTTGTATCAGTATTAAAAATCTTGAAAGTTGTATTTGCAATAGCAATAGTCTTTCCAGTTTCGCTATCAACTTTGATTACTTGAAGATAAGCATATAGTGTATTATTTAAAATATTGTAATATTGTTCTTTTTCGCTTGTTTCATTTACTGTGATATAGAAATCATAAATCTTTTCATATCCAGTTGTTGTATTTACTTGATGGAACTTCCATACACCATAAGGTAAATTCAATGAAGCATAACCATTTTTATCTGTTGTGATTTCTCCATATTTATTACCATTTGGATAATAGATTTCAAAAGTAATACCTTTTTCTGCATTTAAGAAAGTAGTGTTTCCATCTACTTGTTCATATTGTTTTAAAATACTAACATAGTTTTTAATTACTTTTTCTACTACATCAACACTAGCAGATTCTTTGCCTTTAATATCAACATTGTATCTTGTTGTATCAAGTTCATAACCCTCACTAGGTTTTATTTCTTGTAAATAATAATCATTCCAAGATAATACTGCATTACTCTTGAAATAACCATTTTCATCAGTAACTACTGTTGTTACTAATCTTCCTGTTGAAGTTTCATAAACGCCATATTCAGCACCTTTTAAAGTTGCTTGTCCTTGTGCATTACCAGTTTCGCTATCTTTCTTATGACCTTCAACAAATGATGTGTAAGAATTAACTCTTATTTTTGCAATTACTGGGTCAGTAGTTCCCGGTACCATCATATTTTGAATTCCATCTCCAACAAATAATTTATAACTAGAACTATATGGCATATTTTTCGTTAAAGTTAAATCAATACTTCCACTTCTTGTAGGTTTAATTATTAACTTATTACCATCAATGCTATAATCTGCTCCACTTACGCTTACAGAATAGTTTGATAATACATTATTTGTATCAGTTAGAGTAATAGTTTCTCCTACTTGTGCTTTATAAACTCCACCATTAAATGATGGTCTATCATAATGATGTGCAATTAAGTCTTCAATTTGTGCCTTTTCATTTGATACATCAAAAGTATCTCCTTTTGCCCAACGAGCAGTATGGAAAGTTGTGTTAGCACCTCCACCAACTATTGTATCCCATATCATACCTTGTGTTGCTGCTCTATATTGTAAAGTTTGATGACCGGGATAAGTATAACCATAATATCCAATTAAAAGTATTCTTTCTTTTATCGAATTAGACAATCCAGTATCTTCCCAACTTCCTTGATTATAATGCGTTCCCTCTTTTACATTTGGTTGAATACAGTATGCTACTTCTCCATCCATATCGTAAAGAGTAAAATGCCAAGAATGATGTTCACTACCATCAGCCTTTGCTCTATCATACCAATAATCTGAGTAACTCATATTCAATGTTGCTGCATTTACTGCTTGAGCATTAACAGTAAACCCAACTAAAAGTCCTATTGCTAACAATAGGGTTGTTGTAAATTTCTTCATCTCTTTTCCTCCTCTCTCGAACATCTGCCAGAGATGATACAGGCAGACCATAAAAAAAGCACTAACATTACGATTAGTGCAAATAATAATATTTTTAACATTTAATTTCCCTCACTTTCCGAAAAAAAATGACTCTTTGTTAAGAGCCATTAATATTTACTTTTTAATTCTTGATCCAGTCCTTCGCCACTTCTGCAAAAGAAATGCAAATAATACCAATACTTTCCGTTTTCATCTATTGCAGATGGATAAACTCTAAAATAATTTATCTCTGGTTGTATTTGATTATCTGGGTGTTCTTCGTTCCAATCTAAAACATAATCTAACTCTTTGTTTTGAATTTCAGTACCTCTCCTTAAAGCCTCACTTTCAGAAGAAAACTCTTTTTTTCCGTGAGTAATAGAATCATAAAAAGTTGTTGACTCTTTGTTCTGTTGTCCTTGATTACTTGAACCATTATTTTTATTACTTTCGGTTATTTTATTCTCTTGTTTTTCTTCTTGTGATTTGCTACTTGTAGTTGGTACATTGCTAGATTTAGTTTCTGCTTTTTTGGGAGTTTCAGAAACTTTTGTTGATGTTTTAGATTTATTTTCTTGCTTTGAAGTATCTTCTTTTGGACTTTCACTTTTTCCATTTGCTGTTTTGTTTTCAATTTCATCTGTTTCAGTGGTTATTTCGTCTTTGCTTTGTTCTTCCTCTTGCAAGTTAAATTCCTCATCTTTTTCTTCTACAACATTTACCTGTTCGTGGTTTGAATTTGTCTTTAAACATTTGGTTAGAACAAATACTCCACTAACTGCTACTGCAAAAACAACAATGACAACTAAAATGATTTTCTTTTTCATAACAATCACGCTCCTTTATTTCTTTCAATCTAGCATATTCTAAAATATTTTGCATTTGTGTAAATACTTATATACTTTTTTCAGTTAGTAAATAAATAGTTAGTAATAATACTAGGGAGGATTGTAAGGAGGGATTTGTGGAATAATAACTCCCACTATCTTGCGTCCATAGACTTTTGTCTTTGGAGATGTTTCCCATAAAATTCAATGGCATTAACAACAAAATCTTCAATTTTTTTCTCCTCAATATTCTTTGGGAGTACATTTCTTATTCTGTCTGCATTAAATTTCATTTTGGGAATCTGGTTGGGTTTCTCCTCTGATAAAATATCTTCTATTTCATCAGTCGTAAGTGTTCCCTCTTGACTCATTTTTTTAAGTCTTATTGCTTGTGCGTGAGATGGTGTTGCCACATTACACTCAATGCAATCTAAAACTGCATATTGTTCTTCATCTTTTAGAAAAGATAATTCAACGGCTGGACT
>CAMELE010000041.1 GCA_945923475.1 uncultured Mollicutes bacterium | reverse complement strand
AAGACGGAAATGTAGCACATTATCATTGTAGTGTATGTGATAAATATTTCAATGAAAATAAAGAAGAAATAGATAAAATCATAGTAGAGGCCTTAGGACATATTTTTACTAACTATATATCAAATAATGATGCAACATCAACTAAAAATGGTACTAAAACTGCAATCTGTGATCGAGAAGGTTGTGATGCTAAGGACACAATAGTTGATGAAGGTACTATGCTTGGTCATACATATGGTGACCCAACATGGAATTGGACTGGCTACGAAAGTGCTACTGCATCTTTTAAATGTCAGACTTGTGAAGTAGAAAAAAATCATTTTGAAAATGTAAAAGCTATTATTACAAGTGAGATTACAACTCCTGCAAAATGTGAAGAAACTGGAGTAAGAACTTATACTGCAAAGGTAGTTTTCGGAGGAGTAGAATATACTGATACAAAAACTGAAGAATTACCAGTTCTTGGTCATAGCTTTACAAATTATTTATCAAATAATGACGCTACTTGTACAGAAGATGGTACAAAAACCGCAATTTGTGATCATGATGGTTGTAGTGAAACTGATACTTTAACAGATATAGATACTAAATTAGGTCATAGCTTTACAAACTATGTATCAAATGGGGACGCAACATGCACAGAAGACGGAACTAAGAGTGCAGCATGTGATTATGATGGATGTAGTGAAACTGATACTATAACAGATGTAGATAGTAAAATTCCTCATACTTGGTCAGATAATGTATGTACTGCTTGTGGATATGATGCTGGTGGTAGTAAAGGATTAAGTTGGACTTTAGATTCTGAAACAAATTCATATACTGTAACTGGGTATGGTGCTTGTTTAGATACTGAATTAACAATTCCGAAAACATATAATGGATTACCTGTAACAGCTATAGGTTCAGGTGCATTTAAAAATCAATCTACTATAACAAATATGATTATTCCAAGAGGCATTGTTTCTATTGGTTCTAGTGCATTTGAAGGATGCAAGGGTATTACAAGTATTGTGATACCTGAAGGAGTAACAGTGATTTCAAGTGGTTTGTTTAATAATTGCACAGGTTTAACAGAAGTTATTCTTCCAGAAGGTATAACATCAATTGATGAGTATGCATTTTATTCATGTTCTGCTCTATCTGAAATAGCAATACCTTCAACTGTTAAATCTTATGGAACTTATGCATTCTATCTTTGTTCTTCATTGCTTAGTATTACACTCCCTGATGGCGTAGATTCTATACCAAATTATTTATTTCATAAGTGTTATAATCTTAAAGAAGTAGATTTACCTAATAGTATAAAGTATATCGGTACATATGCATTCTCTTCAACTGATATTAGGAATATAGAATTACCTAATGGCTTAGAAGAAATAGATGGTTATGCATTCCGATCATGTGATCTAGAATCAGTAGTAATCCCAAATTCTGTTACCAAAATAGGATCATATGCCTTTAGCTACTGTGGAGAACTTGTTGAGGCTACCCTGTCAAATAGTATAAAAAATATTTCAACTGGTATTTTTTCAAATTGTAGAAAACTCATGACTGTTAATCTATCTGATGGTATAGAAAGTATTAGTACAGCAGCATTTGGTAATTGTTTCAATCTTGTAAATATAATCTTGCCATCAAGCTTAAAAGTAATTAATGCATGTGCATTCCAATACTGTTCTTCACTTAAAACCATTGTGCTACCTGAAGGATTAGTTAAAATAGACGCTGAAGCATTCAAGTATTGTGTTAGTCTAAAGAATATCAATATTCCTGATAATCTAATAGAATTGGGTATAAATGTATTTTTGGGTGCTAATGATTTAGAATATAATGTTGTTGATGGTGCAAAATATTTAGGTAATATTTTCTGTGGTGTAATAGATAAAACAAAATCAGAATATACAATAAATCATACAACAAAATTTATTTTAGATCATGCGTTTGAAAACTGTTCTAATCTTGTAAGTATATCTATACCTGACAGTGTACTTTGTATTGGATCATATGCTTTTAAGAATTGTTGTAGTCTTAAAACAATTGAATTTTCAAAGAATATAAAAACATTTAGCACTGGATTATTATATGATTGCAGTTCATTAACAACTCTAGAAATTCCAGAGGGAATTACAATAATACAAGGAAATGCTATTCAAAATTGTACTAATTTAAGAAGTATTATTATGCCAAATAGTTTAGAAAAACTTGAATACAATGCAATATATCAATGTCCATCACTTACAAGTGTTAAGATTGGTAGTGGTTTAAAATATTATAATACTGGTATTTCTCAATGCAATAAGCTACTTGAGGTTTATAATGGTGGAACAGAAAATTTAAACGGCACATATCTTGGTTCACCTTTATGTATTTATAATAGTTTAGATGCAGAAAGAAAACTAATAAAAGATGAAAATGGCTATGTATTCTATAAAGATGATAATGAAAATATGTTCCTTGTTGATTATGTCGGCAGTGAGAATGAGATTGTTTTACCAACACTTGCTGAGAATAAAACATATAGTATTTACAAATATGCATTTAGTAATTATACAAGACTTACTAAGTTAACCATACCTAGTTGCGTAACAGAAATACAAGATAATGCTTTCTTAAACTGCTATAATTTATTAGAGATTAAGAATGAATCTTCATTAACAATAACTACTGGTTCTACAACTAATGGTTCAATAGGACTATATGCATTATATGTGAATGTAGAAGGCAGTGTGTTTACTGTAGATGAAAATGGCTTTGTCTTTAATACAGATAGCAATGGTAATATCTATCTTGTAGATTATCTAGGAAATGAAGCTAACGTTACTCTTCCTACACTTAGCGATGGTAAAAAATATAGTATTTATCAGTATGCATTCTACGACAATATAACAATTAAAAATATAATAATACCTAATTGTGTAACATCAATTGGTGCTTATGCGTTCTATAATTGTAATATGATAGAAAGTATTGTTTTACCAGATAACTTAACATTAATTGGAGATTACGCGTTTAGCAAGTGTTTTTCTATGAAAACTTTAACATTTGGCAGTGGTGAACTTTCAATTGGTAATTATGCATTTTTTGAATGTGGATTAACTAGTCTTAATATTCCAAATAATATAGTTTCTCTTGGTAAATTTGTATTTGCCGAATGTAATTCACTTACTAATATTAGCCTTGATTGCGAAACTACAGGTGTGAGTATGTTTGACAAGTGTACTTCATTAACTGATGTTATTATTGAAAATAATGTTCAGAAAATGAGTGATTCTTTATTTAACAATTGTACTAATCTAAGAAATGTAACAATTGGAAATAGTGTAACTATAATTAATAGTAATGTGTTTAGCTATTGCTATTCTTTAGAAAATATTATGATACCAGATAATGTTAATAAAATGTATAGAAATACATTCTTTTGGTGTATAAAACTTAAGCATGTTACAATTGGAAATGGTGTAAGTGAATTAAGTGGTCAATTTCCTTATTGTTATTGTCTTAAATCTATTGTTATAGGAAGTAGTGTCAATAAAATAAATAGCCAAGAATTTCAAGATTCAAAATACATCGAAAATGTTTATTATTATGGTACAAAAGAAAAATTTAGTAATATAAGTATTGGAAAATATAACGAAAGTATAATCAACGCAACAAGATATTATTATTCTGAAACTGAACCTAGCTTAAATGAAGAAGGTACAGCATATGATGATAATTATTGGCATTATGTTGATGGAAAAATTGTTGTTTGGACAAAATCATAATTATATAATTAAATAAAAAAATCGAGATTTTCTAATTTGCCAATATAGCATTTAAGATTATCTCGATTTTTATTTAATAATTCTTATTTACATTTAAGATATTTTTAAGTTAATTAACTGAATTGTACATTTAAAAACTAATAGTTAAACAAATTATTCTTTAACTAATTTGTCAATTGCAATTTCCAAACTAACTGCAATAGCTCCAATGATAGAAAATATACCACCAAGAATTGCACCAATAGAAATCTTTGTGGAATAAACTAAATCAATGCCCATGACCTTTGATACATTAACATAAATATCCATTGCTGTTTGAGTACCTTCTGAAATATTTACAAGACGTGTGGTAATAAAGAATAAAATAGCAGATACTATAAATAAAATTATGGCAGTACCATTAAAACAAATTTCATGCTTTTTTATGAAAAATTTAACAGCAATAAGAATAATTGCAATTAATGGTAGTAAGAAAGCAAATAAGTATCCCCAACTAAATACTAAAATTTCCCTACCTTCCAAACTAGCTCCAAATAAAATATTATAACCTTTGTATTCTTCATAAGTGACAACAGTATTTAATGTGGCAATTTCTTTAGCCTCTCCTTGTAGTTTGGCACAATTTACAAAAAACATTACTAAAACTGCAATTCCCGTAACAAATGCAGTAATGGTTGTTATTAATTTTAAAGTCTTTTTATTCATTTTTCTTTTTCTCCTTCCTATAGTTTTATTGTAGTACGAAAATTATCTCTATTCAAGAATTTACTGTTAGTTTTTTTGTATTTTGTCGATTTATCTATATATATGATGCTTACTATTATAGTTTAATCATAAATGATTAGAAATCATATAGAGGAGAATAATTCGGATTGGATTGTTTATTTTAAATTATAAAGAATTTAATTATAAATTTACACGACCGTTGGTTAAATATAAATTGCACAAAAAAATTAATTTTGTTATTATATATGTGTTTAAATGTGTTGAAAAGGAGTTTTTTCCTCATGAAGAAAATTAAGAAGTATGGGCTTTCAATCGGAATTTTTATTTTTGTAGTTTTATGTGCTATAGCTTTATGGCTTGGATGTAGTAGAACAAATCAAGCAAGTAATTCACTTTGCTTGCGCATTGTTTTTGAAGGAGAATATATAATAGAAGGGGAAGAAAGTAAACCTATTGATTATAATAATCTACCAGTAACAAACAAGGATGTTACATTAATAGGAAACTTTTATATTGTTTTTCCAGACGATATTCTTCCAAAAACTTGCATAGAAAAAGGCCAAGTAATTTTACTATATTTCAATCATATTGGCGCAGAACTGTATATTAATGGACAAAATCCTCATGTATTTGATTCTGAAAAGAAAGTTTTTGGTGAGGATTCCTGTGGAGAAACGTGGATTGTGTATACTTATGAGGGAGAAGCAGATGATAAAGTCATAATTGAACTTAAGAATCCTCATTCTTTCGGAAATTCTTTAGCAGTACGTGATTTTTTAGATTCTATGTATTCATACTCAGGTGCGACAGTTGAAAATATGCTTTTAGACGAAGGCAGCGTAAGTAGAACAGTTGGAATGATTATATTAGTTGTTGCACTTGTATTTATAGGTGTTGCCATATTTTCATTTATGCTTCGTTTTTCTCAAAGCAGTTTGATTTTAGCGATGGGACTGTTGCTATTTTTCGGAAGCGGATATTTTATATTAGACTCACCAAATATTTATTTTTGGAGTAGAAATGTAATTTTTAACACAATGGGACAATATTTTTGTATGATTTTATATTCATTTTTTATATTCTGTTTGATTTTATATTTCATTCCCAAAAAAGAAAAGAGAATTGGTAAATATTTTGTTTATGCAGATTTAGTTATTTTAATATGTTTGGTATTAACAACACTTATTGGAAAAATATATGTATATGATACGATTTTGTTTTTTGGAATAATTACTTCAATTTTCTCTTTGCTTTTCATAGGACTATGTGGCTTTTGTTTAAGGAAAGCTAAAAGAGGAAACTTTATTGTACTTGCCTTAGCAATTATAGCATTATTCATTTTTGATTTTGACTTTATTGCAACTGCATTTGGTTGGTGGCAAGGAGGAGAAGTATCAAAAATTATCTTCTTGGTTATTTCATTAACAGCGATTATTTTAATTTTTAAGATTATTCCTAGCAATTTATTAGCCAGTGAAAGAGAAAAGAAATTAAAAATCGAGTTAGAAAAGAATAAGACCGCAATTATGCTTTCTCAAATTCAACCTCATTTCTTATATAATACTCTTGCAGCTATAAGATATTTATGTAAAGATAATCCAATCAAAGCTCAAGAGGCATTAGATGATTTTTCAATGTATTTAAGAGGGAATATGGATTCATTACAAGAACAAAATGTTATTCCTTTTTCAAGAGAATTATCTCATATTGAAACTTATTTAAATTTGGAAAAAATGAGCTTTGGAGATAAATTAAAAATTGAATATCAGATTGAAGAGAATAATTTCTTATTGCCATGTCTTACAGTTCAACCATTTGTTGAGAATGCAGTTAAACATGGAGTATGCTCAAGAGAAAATGGTGGAACAATTATTATTTCCACTAAAAGAGAAGGACAAATGATAAAGATTGAAATAATAGATGATGGAGTTGGTTTTAACTTGGTTGACTATAATTCTTCTAAAGAAAACCATATCGGTATTAAAAATGTCAAAAAGAGATTAGAATCAATGAAATGTGGTACGTTATCAATTGAAAGTGAAATTGGAAAAGGAACCAGGGTTACAATTTGGATAGATTCAAGCAAGGTAGGTGATGAGGCATGAATATTTTAGTTGTTGATGATAAACAAATGGTACTAAATTCGATGGTTGAAGAAGTCAAATTAGTTTTCCCAAACGCAAATATTTATGCAAAGCGCAGTGCTGAAAGGGCAATTGATGATGTTTTAGAACTTAAGGGTAAAAATGAAATATTAGATTATGCTTTTTTAGATATTCAATTAGGAAAAATGAATGGATTAAGTCTTGCAGGGGTGCTAAAAAAGACATACCCAAAAATCAAATTGTTCTTTTGTACAGCTTATAGTGAATATGCTATTGACGCATTTGGACTATGTGCAAAAGGATATTTATTAAAACCTGTCACTGCTAAGCAAATAAAACGAGTGCTTGATGAGATGGTGGAGGATTGGAAGGACACTTCAGCAAACCTGCCAAGAGATATTCGAGTTCAAACGTTTGGAGATTTTGAAGTTTTTGTGGATGGTAAAAATTTGAAGTTTGAAAGGGAGAAAGCAAAGGAATTACTTGCTTATTTAGTGGATCGACATGGTGCAAGTGTGACTACAGAAAGAATTGCAGCAATATTGTGGGAAAACGAAAATTATGACCGAAAACTAAAAAACAGGACAACAGCTACAATTTCATCTTTAAAGAGTTCTTTAAAAAAAGAAGGAATTGAAGATATATTGGTTAAATCATGGAACCATTTAGCAGTTGATACATCTAAATTTAAATGTGATGCCTATGATTATGAGAAAATGGATGCGGTTGCGATTAATTCATTTAGAGGAGAATATATGTATGCATATTCTTGGGCCGAGTTTACATCTGGAAGATATGATTCAATTAAAGAAGAACATAATAAAGTGATTGTAAAATAAATCAATAATATATAATAGGTAAATATTTTATGTTGTTAACTTATTGGATTTCTTGAAGGTGCTACATAATTTTTAAAGTATATAGATAAAGAATGAATTAATATATATGTTGGAGTAATAAAATAATAGAGATGCTAATTTTAGATAATATTAGAAAAACAGACTGTAAAAGAGATAAATTTTTGAAAATTAAAATTTTGATCTTTATAGTCTTTTTTTATGGTGGGACTTTAAATGATAAAAATTCTTAATTATGTAATCGAAAGTGTAGACTAAAATTATTGTAAAATTATGTCGAAAAGATTAAAAAATGTGTCCTTTTGTTGTCCATTTGGGGTTAAAATAAAGTAAAAAATAAACTAAGTTTATTTTATGTATTACATATTATGTGAGGTGGTTTTGTATGAAAAAAACAATAAGATTATTTATGCTATGTTTTGTTGTAGCATTATCTGTTTTAAACTTTACTTCTTGTAAAAAGGATTCACAACCAGAGGATGAAATTACTGTTGAAAAGCTAGTAGAAGCAAATGACATAAAAAAAATCGTTAAAGAGTATGGCAATATTTATGTTAAAGAAAATATTGACTATGAGTCAGGTGCGACTTATACTACGGATACATTGATAACTTCTGACGAGAATGGGTTAGCTTGTAACACCATCATTAAATCAGATGAAACTAAGTCTTATTTTGTTTCTGCAGTTAATGGCGTAGAATATTTATGCTATGAAACTGATGATGGTATGTATTATAGTATTTCAATTTTACCTGATGATTTTGATTGCTTTGCAAACTATTATTATGATTTTTCATATGATGAAATAACCAAAGCCATAGAAGTAAATGATGGAACTATTTCCTTTTCTGTGAATTATTCATATAATAATAACAATAGCTATTCGTATTCAAGCGAAAAAACTTATTATTTTAATTCAGAAACTTTACTATTAGAAAGTATTCACACTAATTATGATTTTGAGTCAAGTGGTATGGCTACTAGTGATGTAGATTATACATACAATTCAAAACATGTGTTATCAAATACTGCATATGATATGCAAAAAAATGCAGAAGATAAGGTTGATTTTACAATTATTCGTAATGGTAAAACAGATAATGAAACGAGAACTGAGTGCACTATTTCTCTTTCTTCAGAAATAAATATTTATAATAATGATAACAATAAATATTCCTTATTTGAAAATGTTTCTTGCACAAGTGAACTAGAAAATGTAAGCGAATATTTAGTAACGTTTGATTATCCTATTATTTACTTAGGTGAGACGAAAAAAGAGGCTATAAACTTTACATATACTTATACTCAAGCAGATGCGGAAGAATTCAATAGTCTTTTAAATGAATTTGAGACGATTGCACTAGATAATAAGGCATCTCTTTCATCTATTCAAATTGCTTATGATTATATGTGGGATAAATATGAATATATTTGCGCACAAGCAAATATTGCGTATATTGAATATTGCAAGGATACAACATCAAATGTAGCTTGGGATAATTATTCTACTGTTGATAAAATTAGCTTAGATTCAAAAAGTGCAATCAGGGCAGTGTTTAAGCGCCTATATCTAGCCGAAGTTGAATTTAACAATGTTTTGTTTAAAAATTGGTCACAAGAAAGCATTGATTCTTTAATTGGTGCTGACAAGGAAAAGGATGATAGACTTACTGAACTATATCTTAAACGTAATGAGATTGTAAATCAAATAGATGAAACAAATAACGATGACACATTTGTTTCTGAAGCAAGTAAACTTTATGAACGCTTCGTTTTAATTAACATAGAGATTGCTAAATTGAATGGATATGATAATTATTATGATTATTCCTGCTCTAATGAATACAAAAGAGATTGGAACAAAGAAGAAATTAGTAATTATTGTTCTTATGTCAAAAAATATATTGTTCCACTATATGATCAAATAGAAAGTAAAATTTATAGCTTATTTAATAAATTAGATTTTGAGGAAAGAAACAAAGCTTGGGAATATATATCGTCAGCAAAATATAGTGATTTTGAAATGGATTATGTATCATTATATTTTGATACATTTGAAGGAACACTTAGAAATCACTTTAATGCTATGTTTGACAAAAACACCTCTATTTTTATAAATGAAGAAAACGGTAAGCCTATAGCATATACTAATTATCTTACTTATTACGGTGAGCCTTATTGCGTGTTTGGTTCAGGGAATAATTATTATCAATGCTTAAATACAATTGTTCATGAGGCGGGACACTATGCTAGTTTCTATAATTACTCCATGGATTCAATATGTCTTGATTTAGCGGAAACCCATTCTCAGGCTAATGAATTATTGTTTATGATATTCCTAAAAAATTATCTTGAAAAAGATATATATGAGTATTATGTTTTAGCAAGTATGCATGAGGTTTTATGGAGTATTATTCAATTTTCAATTGTAAACGAATTTGAGATGAAAGTTTACGATTCATCTTCAACATATACTAAAGAGGACTACACCAAAATAGTGCTTGATTTGTGTGCTGAGTATAATGTTAAGGAAATGGTTATTGATGCGGTAATAAAATATGTTCTTTATGTAGCGATACAATCTCCTGTATACTATGTAAGCTATTCTTTGGCATATATAGCATCAATAGATTTATACATTAAGGCAACGACTGATTACAAAGCTGCTCAAGAATGTTACCGTATTTTACAAGAAGATGCGGCCAAGGTAAATGGCTTTAAAGAAGCCTTAGCTTTTGCTGGTATAGGTAGCCCATTTAACGAGAGCACATTTAAAAAAATATATGAGGCTTTTGATTTTGATACTTTGAATTACAATAATGCAGTTATAGATTCAATCCTTGCAGAAGAAAATGAGATTAGGGATTTAGTAACTCTTACAAAGGATGATGAACGTGTAAGCTGGAAGGATGATAAGGTATTACTTATTACATTCCATAATTATCCTTCAAGCTATCCAGAAAGTGAAATAATAACAACTGGTGATTGGTATATGTGGACTGTTACAGATGGAGAAATGATTGAGTGGTTTATAGAAAATGAAGAGCAAATTATGGATATCTCTGTAGCATTTAAACAGCTTTTAGGTATGCCATTAAGTTCTAGTAACGGCTACGTTTCTGCTGTTTGGGTTAATGTAGATGACATTATTCGTCCTGCATATCAAACAGACCCTACAAAACAACTTACTGCAGATGATTTAACTGGAAATTCTTTAGGAGAATATGAGGAATGGTTTAATTCAAATATAATTAGTTCTTATTTTTCTCCTTGGGGACAATATCCTTGGACAAGATTAGGGTATACTTATAACTGGGGTTCTGATGATGAGTATGGACTTACTGAATTTCTTGTACTTAAAAATTCAACGATTGAAGTTAAATTTACAATGGACATTTATGATTTTTATGGTTGGCTTATAGATCAAGTAAATGAAAATTATGCTTAATAAGTCTCGGTAACTAAAATTTAATTATAAACATAAGGAGAAAGAATTTATGATAAGATTTAGAAAAATATTTTTTGCGGTTATTGCATTTTTAGGTGCTATTTTGGTCGTTTCTTGTTCAAATAAAGAAATTGATTTAACAAATATCACTTACGATAAGCTTGTAGCTGCAAATAACAGGGAAGAAGTAATAAAAAAATATGGGAACTTATATGTAGAAGAAATAGGTATTAGCGAAACTAATAAGAATTCTATTTGTAAAACGTTGTTCTTTTCAAATCAATATGGATTAGTAATGGATTCAGAATTTAATAGTGATGAGTATAATGATACTAGAACTATAATTAATGGTGTAAACTATTATTCAGCCAGAGAAATTAATACTGGTAAAGTTGATGAATATGCATTTATTATAGCTGAGGATTACAATCAAAACATTGGAAAAAGGAATAATATTGAAAATTCTCTTCCTATGATTTCAAAAAAGGTAGAAAAAGGAAATTCTTATGTTGAGGATGGAATGATAGCTTTAAAAATAGCATATTATATGCAAACTTGTGTGCTTGAAGAAACTTATTATTGTAATTCAGAAACATTACTAATTGAAAGACTAAAATCAAAATATACACTAGATACTGGCGTAGTTGAAGAACTAGTTACAACTTATGTTTATTCATCTGACTACGTTGCACCTATGAAAGAGTATAAGAGACAACAAAATGCAAGTGATAAAATCTCTTTTGTTGTAGTTAACAACGCAGACTTTTTAAATGAAACTAGAAATTTATATACAGTTAAATCATCCGCAAAGGTTCTAGTTTCTGGTAATTATGCTTTGTTTGACGATAAAACATATTCAAATGAGGTTTTGGATGTAAATTCTTATACTAAAGACGGTTATGTACCTATGTTTTACCTTGCAAAGACAAGTGATGTTACAGCTAAACAATTAATTGATGCAAATGATGCGTATACTAATGTAAATAAATATAATAACGTTCAAATGATTACAAAAACTACGTTTAAATATGATGAAACTGATGAAGAAGTTTATACTTCCCATGTATTTTTGACTTCAAATGAATTTGGCTTGGTTTGTGATTTTGATTATTATAGACCTGATACATCGCTTGATAAATCTGTGACATATTTAAATGGTGCGAAGTATCTTTATGTAAGCCCAAATGAAGAAGAGAAAGTAAATGAATCATATGAATTTCATATTATGGGTAAGGAATGTTATAACGACTATTTCCAAAATTATGGATTAAATAGTTTATTTGATGAGAATTTTAACGGACCATTTGTCATAGTTAATGGAAAAATAGTTTTAAATGTTAGTGATGAATATGGTAGTAGTGAATATGTATTTGATTCTGAAACTCTTCTTTTAGAGAAATATGTAACTTGCTATACATACAATGATGGTTTGTTTGTTAAAATGGAGTTTTCATTTACATATGGTGTAGATTATACGCCAGAAAGAATAGGCTATAATTATCATCAAAATGCTACAGATAAAATTAGTTTAGAAGTAGTATATAATGAAAATGGAAATATGATTAGAACTTCACATAATGTATCTTTATCATCAAATATTTTAGCATTAAATGATTTATCAAGCATAATTACTTTGTATTCTGATGAAGAATGTACAATGGAAATTAAGGATATAAAAGAATTCCTAAGTACTACGAAGTCTTTTGTTGTTTATGTTGTAGAGAATAAGCAAGAATAACTTATTTTATTATAATGTTAAAGTAATATTTAAATTGGATTATCGACTGATATTTTCATCTTTAAAATGAAGATGTCAATGCATATGGTTTTTACTATTATACGAGAGGTGCTAAAATGACAAAATTATTAAAAAATGGAGTAATAGTTAATGTATTTACTAATAGTCTTGAAAAAAAGAATATATTGATTGGTAATGAGGGAATCATTTTAGGAGTGGGAGACTATGATACAGCAGATGAAATTGTTGATGTTTCAAATAAAGTTCTATGTCCAGGATTTATTGATGGACATATCCATATTGAAAGTACAACATTGATGCCATCAGAGCTTGCTCGTGTTTGTTTAGTCCATGGTACAACCGCAATTGTAGCTGATCCCCATGAAATATGCAATGTTAGCGGGCTTGATGGACTAGCGTTTATATTATCAGCAAGTGAAGGCCTTCCTATGATGACATATATAATGCTTCCATCATGTGTTCCTGCCACAAAGTTTGATGAATCAGGAGCAGTATTAACTGCAAATGATTTAAAATATTTCTATTCTCATCCACGCGTTTTAGGATTAGCTGAGATGATGAACTATCCTGGCGTTATTAATGATGATAAAGAAGTATTAGAGAAAATAGAAGATGCAAAAAAAACTAATAAAATTATTAATGGTCATGCTCCATTACTAAGTGGAAAGGATTTAGATAAATATATTGCAGCTGGTGTTCAAGATGATCATGAATGCTCAAACGAGGAAGAAGCTAAAGAAAGAATTCAAAAAGGACAATGGGTAATGATTCGAGAAGGAACGAGCGCTAGAAACCTTGAAGGACTTATTTCTTTATTTGATGAGCCATATTGTCAAAGATGTTTACTTGTAACTGATGACAAGCATCCAAAGGATTTACTTGAAAACGGTCATATAGATAATATTATAAGAAAAGCAGTTTCATTAGGTAAAAGTGCGATTACTGGTATCAAAATGGCATCATTTCAAGCCGCACAATGCTTTAATTTAAAAAATGTAGGAGCAATAGCACCTGGTTATAAAGCCAATATTTTAGTACTTAATGATCTTAATAGTGTTGATGTCAATGATGTATATATTGAAGGTAAGTTAGTTGTAAAAGACAAGGAAACCTTATCTTTTGAGACACCTAAGGTTCGTCCTGAGATTTTAAAAAATGTATATCGTTCTTTTGTGATGAAGGATTTATCTGCAAATGACTTTTATATAGAGGATAGGAAAACAAAATGCCGAGTAATTGAAATTGTCAAAGATCAATTACTATCTAATGAATTAATTTGCAAATTAAACTTTAATAATAACAATGGAATAGATATTGACAATGATATCTTAAAAATAGCTGTTTGTGAAAGGCATAGCTTTACAAATCATATTGGACTTGGTTTTATCAAAGGCATTGGTTTAAAATCAGGAGCGATTGCATCATCTGTTTCCCATGACTCTCATAATTTAGTAATAATAGGTACTAATAATGAAGATATGGCTATGGCTGGAAATACTATTAAGAAAATGGGTGGAGGTCTTTGCGTTGTTGAAAACGGAAAGATTTTAGCTAAAATGGCTCTACCTTTGGCAGGATTAATGACCACAAATACTGCACCGGAGATAGCAAAAGCTAATGAAGAAGTAAGAAATGCTGCAAGAAAGCTAGGCTCAAATAATGATATTGAACCATTTATGGTTACTGCATTTATGGGACTAGCAGTTATACCTCATCTTAAAATTACAACATTAGGTTTGGTTGACGTTGATAAGCAAGAAATAGTACCTCTATTTGTGGAAGAAAACTAGTATAAGCTTGGAGGAATTTGGATATGCAATTATATTACAATGTTGAGGATAAACCACCAATTAAAAAAATGTTACTAGCTGCACTTCAGCAAGTTATGGCTATTTTGGCTGGTACTATTGCCGTACCAATGATTGTAGGTAATGGAATGAGTCAATCTGCTGCTTTATTTGGTGCTGGAATAGGGACACTCGTTTATCTTTTAATTACGAAGTTTAAAAGTCCAGTTTTCTTAGGGTCGTCATTCTCATTTGCTGGACCAATGCTTGCGGCATTTTCTGGTGCTCTAAGTATGTCTATTGGTTATTTTGGATTAGTATTAGGTGCTATTTTTTCTGGATTAGTCTATTTGATTTTATCTATAATAGTAAAATTTGTAGGTACAAACTGGATTAATAAGCTGATGCCACCAATTATTATTGGTCCCACAGTTGCAGTTATTGGATTAACGCTAGCACCAAATGCAATTAATAACATGATGACTGGAAATGTTTTTGATGCATCAGGAAAATCAATAGCTAGCACATATTTGACACTATTATGTGGGCTAGTGACTCTTATTATGACTATTATAATATCAAGATATTCGAGGAGAACATTTAAGCTTATTCCATTTATCTTAGGAATTATTTCTGGGTATGTATTAGCTTTGATTTTTACAATATTTGGCAATGCATTTGATGTTAGTTGGCTAAAAATTATTGATTTCAGTGTTTTTAAAAATATATCATGGGTACCTGATTTTGCATTTATCAAGGCTATTGATGGTATAAAAGAGTTTTCTTCATCAAAGGAATTTTGGTCATATGCATTATTTATATTCTTTTCATTTGTCCCAGTAAGCTTTGTGTGTTTCACAGAGCATATTGCAGATCACAAGCATTTGTCTTTTGTAATTGATAGAAACCTATTAGATGAACCTGGACTAAAACGAACATTATTTGGTGATGGATTAGGCTCAATGGTTGGAGCATTTTTTGGTGGATGTCCGAATACAACTTATGGAGAATCTATTTCTTGTACAGCTATATCTAAAAATGCATCAATTTATAGTATTATATCTGCTGCAGTAATGTGTATTGTTATGTCATTTATTGGTCCCTTAATGGCGTTTTTTGAATCTATTCCAAGTTGCGTTATTGGTGGATTATGTGTTGTATTGTATGGATTTATTGCGACTAGTGGATTTCATATGCTTCATGATGTTGATTTTTCAGAACATAAAAATATCTTTGTTGTTGCAGTTATATTAGTTATTGGTGTAGGAGGACTTGCAATTAATTTCCGTAAAGTTGAGTTTTCTCCTATTGCTTGTGCATTATTTTTAGGCATATTGGTTAATTATCTTGTCAATATTAAAAAAGATAAAAATATTGATAAAAACAAAGATGAAGATAAGAATGAATAAGTTTTGATTTTTTCAATTTTAAATTGATGAAGCTGAGCCGCACACTCGTTTATTCATTTACGAATTAGGCTCGGTTTATTTTTATCAAAAATTATGAAATTATATTTTTAATATGCATA
>CAMELE010000040.1 GCA_945923475.1 uncultured Mollicutes bacterium | reverse complement strand
GTAAAAATAGCGTCTACCCTTGTTATTATATTGGATTCTTCGGAATCCTTTTTTTGTATTTTTAAAATACAATATTTACAAAAATCACGACTATTTTTATAGTTATTTCTATACCTAAAAGATATAATTTATATATAAATAACGATTAAGGGTGGAAATATGAATTACTATATTGGTATCGATATTGGTACAAGTTCAACAAAAAGTGTTGTATTTGATGAAAAAGGGGTCGCATTATTTGATTCTACATATGAGTATGATTTGCTTACGCCAAATCCTGGATGGGCAGAACAAAGACCAAATGATTGGTTTAATGCAACAATTAATACTTTAAAGGATATTGCAAAAAAATATCCAATAATAAAAGGTATTGGATTGTCTGGCCAAATGCATGGTCTAGTTCTATTGGATAAAAACGATAATGTACTTAGAAATTCGATTATCTGGTGTGATAATAGAGCTTTTAAAGAAAAAGAAGAAATAGAAAGTGTTATAGGTAAAAATAGAATAAAAGAAATAACGGGAAATGAAGCAATGGCTCCGTTTACATTAGCTAAGCTCTTATGGGTAAAAAACAATGAGCCAGATATATATAATAAAATTGATAAAGTTATGCTACCAAAAGATTATATTAGATATATGCTAACAGGTGAGTTTAAAACAGAATATAGTGACGCTTCTGGTATGCAAATGGTAGATATTTATAATAAATGCTTTTCTAAAGAAATTTTAGATGCGTTTGGATTTAAAGAAGAATGGTTTCCAACACTTCAGGAATCATACGAAATATCTGGATATTTAAAGCCAATTATTAGAAATCTTGTAGGTTTCAATTCTCAAACATTTATAGTTGGTGGCGCAGGTGATCAAGCAGCTGCAGCAATCGGAAGTGGAATAATTAATCCTACTGATATTAGTGTTGTGTTAGGCTCATCAGGGGTTGTATTTAATCCTATAAAAAAGGAACAAATCAATCCAAATTTACCTGTTCAAGTATTTATGCACGCGATGCCTGATACATATCATATTATGGGTGTGACCAATGGCTGTGGCCTTTCATATAAATGGTATAAAGAAAACTTGTGTGATTATGAAATAGAGAAGGCAAGAATAGAGAATAAACCAATATATGAAGTTTTAAATGATGAAGCATCTAACTCTAAGCCTGGAGCAAATGGACTTTTATATTTACCTTATTTAAATGGAGAGAGAACTCCACACAATGATCCGTATGCGACTGGTGTATTCATTGGGATTAGGCAGTCTACAACAAAGAATGATTTTACAAGAGCAATTCTTGAGGGTGTTTCATATAGCCTAAGAGATTGTTACGAAATGCTTGATAAAAAGAAATATAATGTATATGTTTCTGGTGGTGGTGCTAAAGGCCAATTGTGGCGCGAAATTATCGCATCAAATTTAAAAACACCGTTATATAGAATTGAGCAAAGCGAAGGTGGAGCACTAGGTGTTGCAATTTTGGCAATGGTTGCAGCAGGAGACTATCCATCAATAGAAGAAGCATGCAAAGCTATAATAAGGGTTAAGGATAAAACAAATCCAAATTTATTAGATTATGAAATATATGATATGCAATATGAAACATTCAAAAAATGCTATGAATCATTAAAAGATTTCTTTAAGAATAAGTAGGAGGAAAATGAAATGAAGGAATATTTTAAAATTGGAAAAATTAATTATGAAGGACCTAAATCTACAAATCCATTAGCTTTTAAGTATTACAACAAGGATGAAGTAGTTTTAGGAAAGAAGATGTCAGAACATCTAAAATTTGCGATGTCATGGTGGCATACTTTATGTGCAAAGGGATCAGACCAATTTGGTGGAGATACTATGGCTCGTTCTTGGCAAGACAAGGATCCTATGAAGGAGGCATACAATAAGGTTGATGCTGGATTTGAATTTATGCAAAAACTAGGAATTGAATATTTCTGTTTCCATGATCGTGATATGGCACCTGAACTTGAAACTCTAGAGGCTTCAAATAAGGCATTAGATGAGGTTTCTGATTACGTTTTAAAAAAGATGAATGAAACTGGTATCAAGTGCTTATGGGGAACTGCAAATTGCTTTAACAACAAGAGATATCTAGGTGGAGCAGCAACTTCACCAGAGGCTGATGTTTTCTGTCATGCAGCTGCTCAAATTAAAAAAGCCATGGATGTAACAAAAAAACTAGGTGGAACAAATTATGTATTTTGGGGTGGAAGAGAAGGATATGACACTTTGCTTAACACAAATACAGAGTTAGAACTTCAAAATTATGCAACTATGCTAACATTGGCTCGTGATTACAAAAATAAGATTGGCTTAGATGCTCAATTACTAATCGAACCAAAACCAAAGGAGCCAACTAAGCATCAATATGACTTTGATGTTCAAACCGTATTATCATTCTTAAGAAAGAATAATCTAGAAAATGATTTCAAAATGAATATAGAAGCTAACCACGCAACTCTTGCAATTCATACATTTAATCATGAATTAAATATTGCTCGAATTGAGGGTGTATTAGGCTCAATTGACGCCAATCAAGGAGATATGCTTTTAGGATGGGATACGGATCAATTCCCAACTAATATTTATGATGCAACTCTTGCAATGTATGAGGTTTTAAAGAACGGAGGACTTGGAAAGGGAGGACTTAACTTTGATGCCAAGGTAAGACGCCAAAGCTATGATGATGAGGATTTATTTATTTCATACATTGCTGGTATGGATACCTTTGCAAAGGGATTAAAGGTAGCTGCAGCTTTATTAGAAGATAAAGCATTAGATAATTTTATTGAAGAAAGATACAGCTCATATAATTCTGGAATAGGTGCAAAGATAAAAGCTAAAGAGGTAACATTAGAGGACTGTGCTCAATATGCTTTGAACAATAAGAATGAGAAAATTGCTCCATCAGGACGTCAAGAAATGCTTGAAATAATTCTTAATCAATATATTTTTAACGAATAAGATACTATAATTATAAAAAAGGGAAGGTTCAATGTACTTCCCTTTTATTGTATTTCTTTATTCTTTATTGTTAAAATACACTTTGTTTGCGTTGCTATAAAAAATTTTTTCTAAGCATTTTTGATTTATATCGCTGTCCTTAAGGTAATTAATGAATTCATCATATCCTGCAAAATTTAGGGCTGTTGGCATATCAGAACCCCACAACAATTTATCTTCTCCAACAATTTCAATTGCTATTTTAATATAATTTAAGGCTGTAGGAAATGGATATTTCTCTTTAGTATTATTAGGGACAGATGCTAAGTCAAAATAAACATTTGGTAAAATAAGCATAGAAATATTTTTTTTAAACAGATTGTAGGCATTAGCAGGGTGCGATCCCAAATGACATACAACGAATGTTACGTCATAATATTTTTGAATAGCCTTTTTTAATGCTTTCACCTGATAACAATCATTTCCTGGCCTTCCGATGTCAATAACACATACTAGCTTATATTTGCGACATAATTCATAAATCCATTTCATTTCCTTCCCAAATAATGAAATAGTATTATGGTTTGCCATTAATCCAGAAGTGTTAGACACCTCCATTTTAATTATTTTGAATCCTAAATCCCCGAAAAAATGCTTAGCTATGCTTTCTCTTTGTTTGCAAAAAGGATCAATTGTACACGCTGCTTTAAATCGATCTGGGTATTTTTTCATTGCTTCATAGGCATATAGATTTTGAAATCCTAAATAATTTCCTTGTAAAATAACAGCTTTTTCAACACTATGCTTATCAAGCATTTCTATGATTTTATCATAGCTTACACCATAATCACCCATATATGCTGGAAACAATGAGAATTCTTTGCCATCAGCATATATAGCCTTGCCTTGACCTAATCCTCTTAATTCGCCTCTAGCACCCCAACCATTAATACGTTCGCAAACATGAACATGACTATCAATAATTTTCATATTAACTCACCACCGATATTTAGATTATAGCATAAATAATATCATATATAATAAAGAATATGTAAACATTTTCATTACAGTGATAAGGCTTTCAAATACTAAAATAGTTTATTTTATAATATACTGAGGTTGTAAGGAGTTGATAAAATGTCAAAAGTAGTAGAGATTAAGGTATTAGATTCATGTGGTCTTCATGCAAAGAAATGTATGGATATTTGTAAGGTAGCTTCACACTTTCAGTCAAGTATTAAGCTTAACCATAATGGTTATGAAATTGATGTAAAATCAATTCTTGGCCTTATGAGCTTATGTGTACCAAAAGGTGATACCATATCTCTTGAAGTTTGTGGAGCTGACCAAGAAGAGGCCTGCAAACAACTATCTCAAATCATTGCGTAAGCATATGATATAATACCTGATTATTCAATGTCCAGTTTAAATGGACATTTTTTCTTTAAAAAAAATAATAATTTTGGTATTATTTATATATCAATAAGCGAGTGTGATATAAAAATGTATTATTTAATTATTTTTCTTTTTTTATTAGATATTCTGATTATTTATATTGATCCAATAATATTGAAAAGAAACAAGGAGAAGTTAAAAAAGAAAATAGAAGCTAGTAAAATAATTATCAAGGAAAGCAATAATCTCATAGAATATGAAACATATCCCCAAAAGGTTTTAACATACCTTAAGGGAGAAAATATATCTATTGATGTAGAATATATTAATATTAAAGAGGAATCAAGATGCTCATGTCTTATCCTCAAAAATGTGAAAAAAATCTTTTCATTTAATGTAGATGCAAGTACCATTGTATTCAAAACATCAAATTATATAGAAAAAGATGGAATAGTTTATGATTTAAATAATAAAGTTTGCTTCTTTATAAAAAAAATGAAAATAAAAGAGTTAATTAATGTAGTACAGAAAAGTAATATTAGTAAGGCATTATTAGATAAGTTTAGTAATTCAACATATTTTCAATTTGTTCCAAGCAAGGGCTTATTAAGGCTTTCTTTGCCATATTATGAAAAGGATAAAAAGGTTAGAGCTGTTATACCCAATCAAATTGAGGGGATTAATATTGAAACAGTTGAGATAAATTGCCAGGATATCGATTTTATATATATTGGAAGAAATGTAAAAAGAATTATTCTTGAGCAAAATGTTTTGTTTAATAAAATAAAAATTGATGATGATAATAAATATATAAAAATAAGAGATAATAAACTTGTTTATCGAGTATTTAATACATATATTCATCCATATGGAGAAAAAAATATTGTAAAGGATTCTACAAATTTCGCATATTTGCCTCAAAAACATTTGTCGAAGAAGTGTGAAAAATGTCAAAAGGGTAAAAAGTAAAAAAATATTTTTCTCTATTTTTTGATTTTGTTTGGCAAAAATCACTATATATTTTATACTATAAGTATAGAAGGTGATACAATGCAAGGCTTATACTTACTTGATATAGCTAGCTCAGTTTTTGTTTTAGCAATAATAATATTTAGAGCTATTCATAAGATTAGAAACCATTTTGATATTGCATTTGCTTTAATATTATATTCAACTTTGTTTTTTGATTTATCGCATGCTGCTATTGAAATAACAATGGAGATAAATAGTCAGGCATATAACCTAGCATATGCTTTTAAGCTACTATCATGTATCTTCTTTGCTTTAATTGCATCAGGATTTGCTTGGTATACGTATAAAGCAATTTCTAAGACAAATTCACTTTCAAAAGGATATTATCTTCTTGTTGTATATCCAATTATTTGGAATATCATAGTATGTATATTAGATTTAATATTCCATATTTGTTTAGAGTTTAACGAAAGCGGGATAACATATAAGGGACTATATTTTTTATTATTTTTTCCATATATTTTTATAATGATATACATGGGTTTGATGTGCACAATATATAAGCATAGCATTTATCCTACACTTTTTAAAACTGGAGTTGGAATTGCGGTTACGGCGTTATTATATGGAATCCTTCAAATGATATCATATTTTATTTCGTTTGACTTCATATCCTACACATCTCTTTATTTTTCTGTTACAATAATTTTTACCTTTTTGTATTTACAAAATGATCGAATATTTGTTGATGAAACATCCGGATTATATTTGAGAAAAAAAGCGATAGAAGATCTTGATTCAACACCGACAGCTAGTGTATATTTATTACAAATTAGCAAGTTCCATCAATTTAATTCGAACACTGGTGATAAAATATTAAAAAATATTGTAAATTTCTTAAAGGACATCTTTAATCGTTATACAATGTATAGGGTTTCATCAAACCAAATTATGATTATTGCAAAAGGAAATGATGATGTTCAAAAACTCAATTGTATCATTGATAAATATAAGGATACAATTAATATTGATGATGAGAGCTACTATTTGAATGTAAAAATAGCTCTTTTATATAAGGATTCAAAATATAACTCAGAGCATACTATTTATTTACTAGAGGCAATGATTAACGAAATCGAGAACTCTAATAAAAACTATATTATTTTTGAACCTGAGCTTGAAAAGGAGTTTTCAACAAGAGAGAACGAAACTAAGAAGGTTATGGGAGCTATGAATGCTGGTGGGATAAAGCCATATTATCAAGGTATTTATTCGTTAGATGAAGAAAAGATTATTTGGTGTGAAGCGTTAGCTCGTTTAAATGTGAACGGAAGCATAGTTTCTCCTAGAGATTTTTTACCAATTCTAGAAAGTCATAGATGTGTTAGTAAGCTTGATAGAGAAATGCTTATTAGTGTTCTAAAAGAGCTTAAAAAAATGAAGAATGATGGGAAAACTATTAATGTTCAAGGTGTATCAATAAACTTTACAGCAGATGATATTTTAAATCCTAAGTTTTTAGATAACATTAAGGAATTAATAAAAGAAAATGAAATAGATCCAAAGATGATAAGCTTTGAAATAAGTGAAAGTGTTGTAATTGAAAATTTTGAAACTGTTAGAGCTATTATGAAAGACCTAAATGATTTTGGAATCCGCTTTTTCTTAGATGATTTTGGGACAGGCTTCAGTAATTTAAATGCTGTGTTGAATTTACCATTTTATTTAATTAAGATAGATAAGTCACTTCTTGATGCGGCAAGATATAGTGATAAAAATCAAAATATTTTAAATGGTATTATTCAAGCAATTAATTCGATAGGAATGAAAACCTTGATTGAAGGGGTTGAAACCGCTGATGATGTTGAGCTTGTAAAAAAGTTTGGTGTGCATTATATTCAGGGATATTATTATAATCGTCCTTGTGGTTTTGATAAGTTTTGTGATAAAAGGTAATAGATAGATTGAAAAAGTCTATCTATTTTTTTCTGCTTTCATAACTTATAATTATTACGACAATTATGGGTAAATATTGCTTGCAAATAAAAAAAAGTGTATAATATAAAAGTACGAGGGTGATTTATAATGACAAAAATTGATATTATTTCTGGCTTTTTAGGTGCAGGAAAAACAACATTAATTAAGAGATTATTAAAAACAGGCATAAGCAATGAGCAGGTTGTTCTTGTTGAAAATGAATTTGGTGAAATTGGAATAGATGCTGGTTTTTTAAAAGAAACAAAAATAGATATAAAGGAATTAAATCAAGGATGCATTTGCTGTTCTCTTCAAGGTGATTTTGCAACTGCGTTAACTGAAATTATGAGCAAATTTAGTCCAGATAGAATTATTATTGAGCCATCTGGAGTAGGAAAACTATCAGATATAGTTAAGGCTGTTGTAGATGCAAACTTAGAAGGCATAGAATTAAATGCACTTGCTTGTGTTTGTGATGCAAATAAAGCAAAAATGTATTTAAAGAATTTTGGTGAGTTTTATATTGACCAAGTTAAGCACGCAAAAACTGTATTCTTGTCACGTTCAGATGTTGCAAGTGAAGAAAAAATGCAGGAATGCTTACAAATAGTAAGGGATATTAATCCTGACGCTAATATTGTGACTACCTCTATAAATGATTTATCAGATGATGCACTAATTAATGCGTATGAAGCTGTTAATGATGATTTTGAGGAAAGTCTATTAGAAGAGGTTAAGCATATGCATCATCATCACCATCACCATCATGAGCATGACCATGATGAAGAAGAATGCTGCTGTGGACACCACCATGAGCACGACCATGACGAAGAAGAATGCTGCTGTGGACACCACCATGAGCACGACCATGATGAAGAGGAATGCTGCTGTGGACACCACCATGAGCACGACCATGATGAAGAAGAATGCTGCTGTGGACACCACCATGAGCACGACCATGATGAAGAAGAATGCTGCTGTGGACATCACCATGAGCACGACCATGATGAAGAGGAATGCTGCTGTGGACATCATCATGAGCACGACCATGATGAAGAGGAATGCTGTTGTGGACATCATCATGACCACGATGCAGATGAGGTTTTTACTAGCTATGGCTTTGAAACCGCTCATAAATATACAAAAGAGGAATTGGAAAGTATATTAAAAGCTTTAACAGAAGACACTTCATATGGAGTTGTATTAAGAGCTAAAGGAATAGTTGATGGAGTTGACGGATGGTATTATTTTGATATGGTACCTGAAGAGGCTGATGTTAGACATGGATTAGCCGCTTCAACAGGAAAAGTATGCGTAATTGGTTCTAAATTATGCAAAGAAAAAATAAAAGAATTATTTATTAAGTAAGATGGTGAAATAAATGCTTGAGGTTCCAGTATTTTTAATAAATGGATTTTTAGAAAGCGGAAAAACAACATTAATAAAAAACGTGATTGAACATGATTCAAAACTTCAAAAATTGAATACGTTATTAGTTGTATGTGAATCCGGTGAAATAGAATATGATGAAGATTTCGTTAATGATAATAATATAAATCTAATTTATGTTGAATCTGAAAAGGAACTTACTAGTGATTTTTTTCATAAATTAGATGAAAAATATGAACCATCTAGAGTCGTAATTGAATATAACTCATTTTTTAATCCAGATACCTTAATAGAATCATTGCCAGAGTTTTACGTTTTATCTCAAGTTATAACAATGATTGATGCTTCTACATTTAATATTTATTTTAATAATATGCGTCAAATATTTAATAACGCTTGTAAGAATGCAGATTTAATCATATTTAATCGTATAGAAGGAATTGACACATTAGCACAATTTCGCCGTCAGGTAAGAGCGTTTAATCAAACTGCACAAATTGGTTTCGAATCTAGTGATGGTTCAATGACTGATACTCTTGATGAGGATTTACCTTACGATATTTCTAAGGATAAAATTCAATTAGAGGAAACAGATTATCCAATTTGGTACATTGATTGCTTTGACAATTATACGAAATATTATGGTAAAGAGATTACATTCTTAGCTAAAATTGAATTACTTCCTGATAGTAAGGAAGGACATATTTTGCCAGGAAGACTTGTAATGACATGCTGTGAAGCAGATACAGCATTCTCTGGATTTGAATGCGTTAATGAAACTGATATAAAAATTACAGAGCCTATATGGGCGATGATTACAGTAACTGTTTCACATGAATATAGTAGCTTGTCATGTGATGATGTTGTAATGCTCCATGCAAAGAAAATCGTTAAGGTAGTCCCTCAGGAGGATAAAGTACTATCTTTATAGTTTAAAAGCCGTTTAGGCTTTTTTTAATGAAGGAGAACGTATGAAAAAAATAAGTAAAATATCTATATTATTGGCTGTGCTTGCAGCTTCTATCTCTATGAGTTCGTTTGGCTCATCTAAGATGGTTTTAGCTGATAGTTCACTTAATACTGATAAGAGCTTAGGAATATTCCGTGATTTATCAAAAGAAGAGATAAAAGAATACTATAGTGGATTAAAAACAGGCTTAAATGGTGAAGAGCTTTTAGCAGATCTCCAGCCAATATTAAAGAAAAATCAGGTTAAGCTAGATTATACCTCTGGTGATATTACATCAAAATCATGGAGTGGTTATTATTTACTTGATCGTGATTGGGAAAAATCACCGTTAACAGAAAGTGAAATCAATTCGCAAAAATATCAAACTAGTAATATTTGGATGGATATATTATATTCAAGCTATTCCATTAAAATTGATTCTAAGATAAATTCTGGTACGATGCAATGGGAAGAAAATGGTCAAATAAAATCAGTAAATTATAAAAATGGTTCAGCGCAATTTGATCGTGAGCATGTTTTCCCAAAGTCGTTTGGATTTAATGGGGCTAATGAAAGATATAAGAATTTAACTGCTGGCTGTGATATGCAAAATTTGCATGCTGGTGAGCATATTGGAAATGTTTCACATAGTAATTTACCATATGGAGACGTTGTTAAAAGTAAATCTGAGGTTAAATCTGGTATTACAGGAGAGGTTGTCGGATATTTAGGCTATAATGATGATAATATTCAGGTATTTGAACCTATTGAGGAGGACAAAGGAGATATTGCAAGAACAATATTTTATATGTGTGCTAGATATCACACATATGAGGAGCTAGGAAATAATGATAATACACCGTCACTTACATTAACAAAAAATCCAAACCGTATTGCAACCACAGAGCCAGAGGATACAAAAAATTCGCCTGCTGCTTATGGTGATCTTGATGAACTACTTAAATGGAACCAAGATGATCCAGTTTCTTACAAGGAGATTCATAGAAACAATCTATGCTATAATGCAGTACAATATAATAGGAATCCATTTATTGATTATCCTTCTTGGGCTGAAATAGCATTTGGTGAATCTAAGGATGGAATTGATTTATCCAAAGATGATGGTGTATCCTCAAATGCACCGAATTTCACTATTTCTTCAAGTATTACTAGTATATATAAAAATGAAACGATTGATCTATCTAAGATTAACATTGATTTTGGTGGTAATAATATTCCTGTTTTAAACGTTATTATTGATATTACAACTCCAAGCAATGTAAAAGCCAATAGTGTAAATCTTGAAGATTATGAGTTTAAGGAATTAGGTACATACACGATAGAGTTTTCATATTATGATATTGAATCTAATAAAACGTATCAATCACAAATGTCGATTGAGGCTATTCCAAGGTATAGCTTACAATTAGATACATCTAAATTAAATTTAAGAATTGAAGCATTTAAAAGCTTTAATTTTGATGATTTAATTGTTAAAAGAATCTATAATGACGGAACTAGCGTGATCCTAGATAGTAGTGAATATTCTATTGAAGTATATGATTCTGAAAATAATTTAATTGAAAATTCAGGCGAATATAAAATAAATAAGCTTGGAACCTATACTGTCAAGGTTACACATAACTATGATAATGATTTGATAGAGGCAAACTTTGAAATCGTTGTAGGTATACCTAGGATTATTCTTTTTATTGTGGCTATAGTAATTTTAGTAATTGTAGTTATTGTACTAGTATGTATTTATAGAAAGAGTAAAAAGAAAAACAAAAAAGCGATTAGAACGAAGAAAAGAAATACACCAGTAAAATCAAATAAAAGAAGATAAAGCCTAAGGATGAGCTATTGATATAATTAACAAGCTCATTCTTTCTTTTTTTATAAAACATACAATAATGATAAATTTATAAATATATTTTGTTTTAAAGCCTTTATTAATATGTTAAAATAAAAGAGGAATTAAACGATAAAAGATAGCTATATATAGAAAGGAGAGGTTATTTTGGATAATAAAGAAATAAAATCTGTACCGGAGGTAAATGATTTAGTAAGTAAAGCTCTTAAGTGCTTAGATGCTTATGCCGATTATTCTCAGGAAAAAATTGATTACATTGTAGCTAAAGCATCTGTTGCAGCACTTGATAAGCACGGATATTTAGCAAAATGTGCAATCGAAGAAACAAAACGTGGTGTTTTTGAAGATAAAGCGACAAAGAATTTATTTGCATGTGAATATGTAGTAAATAACATGAGGCATCTTAAAACAGTAGGAGTTGTTAGTGATGATGAGGTGACTGGCATAACGGAGATTGCAGAGCCTGTTGGTGTAGTTGCTGGTATAACTCCTGTAACGAATCCAACATCAACAGCAATTTTTAAATCATTAATTTGCTTAAAAACTAGAAACCCAATTATTTTTGCGTTCCATCCAAATGCTCAAAACTGCTCAAAGGAAGCTGCAAGAATTGTATATGAGGCTGCTGTAGCTGCCGGAGCACCAGAGAATTGTATTCAGTGGATAGAGTCACCATCAATGGACGCAACAAGTGCACTAATGAATCATCCTGGAGTATCAACGATATTGGCTACTGGTGGAAATGCAATGGTTAAGGCTGCTTATTCATGTGGTAAGCCAGCTTTAGGAGTTGGTGCCGGAAACGTACCAGCTTATATGGAACGTACGTGTAATGTACGACAAGCAGTAAATGATATTGTTATGTCAAAATCTTTTGATAATGGTATGATTTGTGCATCTGAACAGGCTGTAATTATTGATAAAGAAATCTATGATGAGTCATTAGATTTATTTAAGCAATTTGGCTGTTACATTTGTACTGATGATGAAAAGAATAAACTTATTAAGTATATGTTTGCTAGTGACAGTGACGATTATACTGAATGTCATTTACAATCATATGTTGCAGGTATGAGTGCATATGATATTGCGACAAATGCTGGGCTAAAGGTAGATAAGAAAACTAATATTTTACTTGTTAAGTGTAGTACAGTTGGAAAAGAAGAACCAATGAGTAGAGAAAAGCTTTCACCAGTACTTGCTGTGTTTAAATCTAATAGTACAGATGAAGGATTAGCATTGTCAAAACAAATGGTTGAGTTTAATGGATTAGGACATTCAGCCGCAATTCATACATCATCAAAGGAATTAGCGACTAGATTTGGTGATTTAATTCCTGCTATTCGTATAATTTGGAATAGCCCTTCAACCTTTGGTGGAATTGGTAATGTATATAATTCATTCTTACCTTCTTTAACCTTAGGATGTGGTTCCTATGGTCATAATTCAATAGGTGATAATGTATCAGCTATTAATTTGCTAAATGTTAAAAAGCTAGGAAGGAGAAGAAATAATATGCAATGGTTTAAGATTCCTGCTAAAATTTATTTTGAACGAGATTCGATTGAATACTTGCACCAAATGAAGGAAATGAATAGGGTTATTATTGTAACAGATCGTTCAATGGTTGATTTAGGATTTGTTAATAAGGTTACAGATCAATTAAAGCTTCGTCATAATGAAGTACAATATCAATTGTTCTGCGATGTTGAACCCGATCCTTCAATTCAAACAGTTAAAAATGGTGTTTCATTGATGAAGTCATTTAACCCAGATACAATAATTGCACTTGGTGGTGGTTCAGCTATGGATGCCGCAAAGGGAATGTGGCTATTTTATGAATATCCTGAGGTAGATTTTAACGATTTAAAGCAAAAATTTATGGATATTAGAAAGCGTGCATTTAGATATCCAGAGCTTGGTAAGAAGGCTAAGCTTGTATGTATTCCAACTACATCTGGTACTGGTAGTGAGGTTACGCCATTTGCTGTTATAACAGATAAAGAGGAAAGTAAAAAATATCCACTTACAGATTATTCACTAACTCCTACTGTTGCGATTATTGATCCGACATTTACAATGTCTTTACCTAAGAGCGTTACAGCAGATACAGGAATGGATGTATTAACTCATGCGACAGAGGCATTCGTATCTACACTAGCATCTGACTATACAGATGGTCTTGCAATTCAGGCTATAAAAATGGTATTTAAATATCTAAAGCGCAGCTATGATAACGGAGCGAATGATCCGGAGGCAAGAGAAAAGATGCATAATGCATCATGCCTTGCAGGTATGGCCTTTGCTAATGCTTTCCTTGGAATGAATCACTCTATGGCTCATAAAATAGGAGGAGAATTCCATGTGCCTCATGGTAGAGCAAATGCGATTTTGTTACCATATACAATTAGATATAATGGTACTAAGCCAGAAAAGCTTTCAACCTGGCCAAAATATAACTATTATAGAGCGGATGAAAGATATTGTGAGCTAGCAAGAATGCTAGGACTTCCTGCATCAACAATTGAAGAGGGAGTTGAATCATATGCGAAAGCATGTGGTGAACTTGCAAGAAGTGTTGGAATTAAAATGAATTTTAAGAGTCAAGGCTTAAATGAAGAGGAATATATGGCCTCACTTGATAAATTATCATTCCTAGCATATGAGGATCAATGCTCTCCAGCGAATCCGCGTGTTCCAATGGTTAATGATATTAAGCAAATCCTTAAGGATGCATATGATAACGAAGAATTTATGTAGATATTATGACTAGCAATTTGCTAGTCATTTTTTTAAAACTTACATAAATGATGTAAGTTTAAGCCATATTATATATATGCAATCACTTGGAGGTGTATAATATGGCATTTTTAAAGCAATTAAAAGCAATTATGATTTGTGAGGGTAAAAGTTTTGAGCAAGCACTGTTTTATTTACTAAGATTAAAATATGGATATAGTATTAAGGAGTTAGGAAAAAGGATTGGATTATCAGATAAAATAATAAAAAGAGCAGAAGAACCAAAGCATGGGTATAAAAGATTACCTTTATCGCTATCTAAAAGAATAATAAGTTATTATAATATGTCTTTATTTGAATATGATTTTTTAAAAAATGAAATCAAAAATATTACTGTCTCAACAGATACGATAGTTTCAATTTATCAAAGCCTTTTTGGCTTTAGCCCAATAAAGTCAATGCTATATGTTCATTCAAAAATAAATGGATTATCAAGGAAGGAATATAAAAAAATCATAAGAATATCTAGATTAAATATAGCTAAATCTGGTCCTAAAATTAATGATTTATACAATAGTCTAATTCACTCTAATCAATCACTTTATTTCTAATTTATGTAAAAAAAATCATATTTTAAACATATTTATTCTATAATTATGATGTATAATATAGGTAAATTTTGGAGGTAAAAGCGATGTTAAATAAAAAAATATCTACATTCCTAGGTTTATCTATTCTTGTATTGAGCTTGGCTTCATGTGGTAAATCTGAAAATAGCACAATAACAAATACAACTAGTACATTTAATACATCAAATGTAAATAATTCAACGTCATCAGATTCGTCTTCTCCTGTAACCTCAGCTGATTTTGCCAATTTGAAGCTTGTAACAGGGGAAAACTTAGCTCAAAAAAATAGCTTCAAAGCCGAGTATTCCGATTTAGAAAACAATATTGAAGCGGTATGTAATTTTGCAAGCTCTACGACAGTGTGTGTACAAAATTATCAAAGTGTATATCGAGTATCGTTTAACGGGCATGGCTGGGTAACATCTACAACTCATACCCTATATGGATGGGGTTCTGGCGTGATATATTACAAAGCTCTTCTTGAGGATGGCTCATATTTATATAAGCTAATTACTAATGAGCATGTAGTTTCAGGCGATTCATCATGTGTTGAGGGTGAAGAGGAATATCAAATATATGATGAGAACTATGATGAGAATATTAGTGCAGAGTTGATTGGAAAAAATGAAGCTGCTGATATTGCGGTGTTACAATTTGTTAGTGAACGGGAATATAATGCAGTTGCATTAGAGGATTCTAGTAATATAAAGGTTGGAAGCTATGTTGTAGCGATGGGTACGCCAATTAGCTTAAATTATTATAATACTGCAACCTTTGGAATGGTTTCAAAATTAAGTATTGATTCAATTCAGCATGACGCGACTATAAATTCAGGTAATAGTGGAGGTCCATTATTTAGCTTAAACGGTAATTTAGTTGGAATTAATAATGCTAAATTATCAGGTACAACGAGCTCTGGATCTACGATAGAAGGAATTTATTTTGCAATATCAAATAGTGTTGTTAGTGACGCTGTATATGGCATAACAAACGCAAAAGAACTAGTGCTTTAAGATTTTTTAAATAAAAAATTGTGGAATTTTAAACCACAATTTTTATTATGTTAGGCGAATGCCTCACATAAAAACCGCCTGCTATGCAGGTGAG
>CAMELE010000039.1 GCA_945923475.1 uncultured Mollicutes bacterium | reverse complement strand
TCACAATGAAAATTTCAAAAAATTCCACATAATCATAAACTCAACATAATGGTCTTTATGTGGAATTCCACATAAAACATAAGGGACATGTTGAAAATTCAGGTAAGCTAGTCAGGAAAGAGCTCTTTAGTTTGGATTATGAATTCGAATCTGAGGAAGCTTTATATGAATATTATAATAAGAGATTAGCTCTATATAATAAAGATGCCTTAAAGGAATTTGAAATAGAAAAAAAGGCTTTAAAACCAAAGCCTGCACATGATTATTTAATATGTGATTTCGCTAAATGTAGTGTTAGTTCCTATTCATTAGTAACAATAGGCAATAACTTCTATTCAGTACCAGATAAATACGTTGGTAAAGAGGTTATAGCAAATATATTTAGTGATAGAGTAGTTTTATTTGATAAGGATCATCAAATAGCATCACATATAAAAAAAGAAGGCTTCCAAGAATATAGTATTGAAATTAGCCACTATCTCAATACATTCCTTAAGAAGCCAGGTGCCCTTAAAAATTCATTAGCACTTAAGCAAGCACCCGATACACTAAAACATATCTTCTGTGAAGATTATAGCATGGATGCCAAAAAGTTCATAGAGGATTTAATTAAAAATGATTTGAAGGTAAGTAGCATCAATACACATAAGCCTATCGATATAATAGCTGATACAAGCGAAAATCAGTTAAATGATATATCAAAATTATTTGGACAAGGAGACCTAAATGAACGAGATAATACAATTAGCACAGGTGCTTCATCTTCCCTATATTAAAAATAGCTATAATGAAGCAATAAGTGAATCAAAGGATAAGCAATATGGCTACGAAGATTTCTTGAAATTAATTCTTCAGCATGAGGTAGATCTTCGCAAACAAAACGGAATAAACACAAGGATTAAAAGGGCTAGATTCCCTTATTTAAAGACTTTTGAGGAAATGGACTTTAGTGCATTCTCTTTAGAAGTATCAAATAAAATAAGAGAATTACAAAGTCTTGATTTCTTAAGAACAGGACAAAATGTAATACTAGTTGGCAACCCTGGAGTTGGTAAAACACATACTGCCTTAGCATTAGGTATAAGAGCATGTATGGAAGGTAAATCCGTTTTATATATTACTGTTCCTAATTTGATAACAGAATTAAAGGAATCAATGACAATAAATCAATTAACAGCATATAAGAAAAAATTCATCAATTATGACTTGGTCATTCTTGATGAACTAGGTTATATATCATTCGATAAGCAAGGTGGAGAATTATTATTCAACCTTCTATCAATGAGAAATGATACTAAATCAATGGTTATTACTACCAACCTAACCTTCAATAAGTGGCAGGATATATTTAATGATCCAATACTTACCGCAGCAATGGTTGATAGATTAACGTGTAGGGCTCACGTAATAAATATTAAGGGAGATTCCTATAGAATGAGAGAGACTAAAGAGTGGCTCACTAAATAAAGGGGTGGCTCAATTTTCTCTTAAGGCCTATGCTCAATTTCGTGTTGACAAATGCATCTCCAACTTCACTAATATTGTAATCACCAATTTTTATTAATTATGTTTTACCATAATTAAATTAAAAACTTATGATAAAAATAAATCAGCTTTACCAATCAAAAAATCTACTATATTCAAATGAGTAATTCCATCTCTAGACATGTCAATTTTATCCAATGACAATACATATTTTGGAGAAGAATCGCTTATTGGCGAAAAGGCACCAAACTCGCGTTCTATAGTTTGTTTGCTAGATAATAAATACGCAACTTGAATGAAACATTTCTTTCCATTTTTTATCGCAACAAAATCAATTTCACCCTTATATGTTTTACCCGTAAATACCTCATAATCCCTTGATATTAGCTCATTATAGATAACATTTTCAAGAAAAAAAGTATCTTCAAAATCTATATAATTTGTGTTAATTATTCTTAATCCCATATCGATTGCATATTGTTTTTCTTTAGTTTTTAGAATTTCTTTACCAACAATATTATATCTTTTAACTCTTGAAATAAAAAAAGCCTTTTCCATTCTTTCTAAATAATTATATATACTCTTCTTTTCAATTTCACTTTTATTTTTTGAGTTATTTGCATTATAATACGAAACAACATTTTCGGCAGAAAATTCTTTTCCAGCATTAGCTAAAATATATGATGAAACTGTATTAAATTTGTACTTTTCAATAGTTGAATTCTTTTTAAATATATCTTTTTCACAAATACCTTTATAGTGATCTTTTAAATAATTAATAATTTGCGACTCTTTATTAAAATCAAATCTTTGAGGTAAACCACCATACTTTATGTAGTCGTAAATAAAATCATCTGTTACATTTTTCCCATTTAATAATAAGTACTCAACAGCCTCCTTATAACTAAATGGCAATATCTTAAATTCAACTGTACGTCCAACTAATAAAGTTGCTAATTCACCGGACAATAGCTTTGAATTGCTTCCAGTAATAAAAATCGAGCAATTTAATGTTGCTTTGAATGAAGCAATTACCTTTTCAAACTCGTTGACATGTTGAATTTCATCAAAAAACATATAATACTTATTCGAATCAATAATATTATTTTTAATTAACTGATTGAAATCTTTTGCTTCTTTTATATCTTCATATTCAAAGTCTTCAAAATTAATATAAATTATATGATTATCTTTGACCCCTAGACTCTTTATCTCATCGATAATTTGACTCATTATTATGGATTTGCCACATCTTCTTATCCCAGTTAAGACTTTAATTAAATCAATATCATAATATGGTCTAATTTTTTCTAAATAATGTTCTCTTACAATTTTCATTTCATTATCAACTCCAAATATATTATAGCATTTTCCATCGAAATAGAAATATGTTTTTACACAAATTCAAAAAAAATTCATTTTTGTGTAAAAACATATTTACTTGTTATAAATAATAGTGAACATGTCATATTCGCAACGTATTTTCTTTCGTTGTAAATGCATTTTTTATTTACAACTAGATATATTTCATTCGGGAAAAAAATAAACCAATATTCTATGAATATTGGCGAATATTTAATATTTCAGTTGATTTTTTCAACGAGCTCGACACCATCGGGAGATGAGTAAAAGATTTTATATAGTTAAACATATCTATCCATTTTGTTTATTAGCTGATTTAAATAATAATCTCTTTTAACCATAATTGTCACCTCTCGTTGAATTTTTTGCAATATTTGCATTTTTCTTCAGTAAAATCAACAAAATGTTCCGAATAGTAACCGAAATGTTTTGTCGACATATTTCATATAATACGTAGTATTATAACAATCTCAAATACAAACCGTAATTTTGTCAACGGTATCACTCACGTACACAATTGAAAAATAATTATTGTTAACCCAAAGAATCAAGATATACTTCTTCAAATGAACTATATCTACCATTTCTTTCCATTAAAGTCATTTTATTTAATATAATTCTACTTTCTTCATCAATAATAATACAACAATCCTTTATCATTAATCCAAAATAATAAATAGCAATTTTTTCATCTAATGGATCAAATCTATCAATTGATTGTTCTTCAGGAAATAATGAAGTCGTATAATTATATATCAATTGGTAATAAGACTTATTATATACATTTTCAATCTCACTTATTGCTCCATAATCAACAAGGAAAAACACACCATTTGAATAAATAAAATTTGATGGATTAATATCATTAAAACAATATCCACTTTGATGTAACTTGTATGGAATACTTAATAAGTTTCTAAGCATGCAAATATCTATAGTTATTTTCGAAACTAGATTTATACCATCAATAAATTCATATAAACGATAGTCACATTTTTCTTCAAAATACATTTTTCCTTGTTCTATTAGCTTAGGCATAAAATCAAATTGGATATTTTTGTCCGAATTTTTTGACATTATTTTAAGTAAGTATTTATTAGAACTATAGTTGACAATAAAACAAGTGCTATTGTTACCATATTTCCCTTTGCAGACTTCATAAGCAATACCATTTTTTAAATTAAAAGTATACATTATTATTTTTTCCCAAAAGCAATTTGATGTAAATAAAACTTGAATTCCATAAGTTTAGCATTGGCAGACAAAATACTTGCTTCTAATTCTGAATATTTTGGATATTTTCTTTGAATTTCCTGTGGAGTAATGGTGTGGTCATTATTTTCCGCTTCATGCTCATACCATCGTTTAAATTTAGCTTGCCATTCTGTTAAATGTGGTCTCATACCATCGTTTAAAACCTTAAGACATAAATTTACTAAATCCGAAGAATCATCCAATCTCTTACCAGGCAAATCTTCGATACATTTGCGAGTCAAGCCAAAGAAATCGTACCATGATTTATACACTTCAACTATAACATCGTTTTTTATATCAAATTGTAAGCCCACTTTTCTACTTTCCATCTCTACCCAAATTTTATAAGCTAGTTCTCTATCACTATAATCATATTTAAGAACGATTTCACTAGATCCTAGGCCAAGCTTCATTTCATCAATGTGAATAGTTTTTTTACTCTTTTTCTTATAGATTTTTATTGATAACGGAACAATAACAAGCACCGTAATTATTCCTAAAACTATTAACCAATTAAAGCGTAAAACTAACTCATACCATTTCTCAAATTCTAAATCTAATACTTCCATTATAAATTCCTCTCCATCTGCTTCCTTGAATTATCAGCCAACCAGCTTTTATTGACCCTATCACTGAAAGCTTGATTTATATATGTAATGAAATTTTTTAGAAAATCATCCCATAAATATACTTTTGCATAACCTGTTCTAACATTATCTGCTAGTCTTGAAGGTATATCATACGTACTATATCTACCATTATATAAAGGGAATGTAGGCAATAATACCCCTATTAATCCTGAACGTCCATTAATACTTTGACGTAGACCGGCATAGATTTCCCAATCAACATGCATCCTATTTTTTGTATTAGGTCCAATTAGTACAATTACTACAGATGAATCAGATACTTTATCCTCTCTGATTAATCTTTTAACATAGCTGTCACTATTCTCAGAACTATATTCACCATCCATAACGGATTTATCTATATAGTATGGTGATATCAAATTTGAAAGTCTAGTTTTATATATATCATCGTCATGATGATAAAAACTAATAAATACTTTATGTTTAACCATATTGATCCTCCTATTTTTAATTGTGAATATATGGCTGCTTGCCAGTTATATAAGAATTCAAAGCTACATATTTAGCTTTTTCTCTACGACTATGCACCCAAAATACTTTCTCTTTACCACCTACTGGTGGACTATAAGTTAAAGTTGGATACATTTCTAAATAAGCTTGTTTCTTTAAAAGTTTTTCATCTGAATATAATTCAAGAATTGCTATTGGTTTTTTCTTTCCTTGAGCTATTCCGAGCTCCCAAGGGCACCACTTAGAAATATTGGATTTTTCAGAGTGTATATAAATTATTGCAGCAGATTTATCTATTGCACTTTCTAGTCTTTTTGCAGTATCTTCTGAAACAGCAGTTGGATCTAATGCAGTATCTTCCAAATCTATATATACAGTATACTTTTTATCAGCAGTTACATTCATTTTTTCTAATAAATTTTTTGTCAAAATAGCATATTTTTTATCATTAGATGAATATGAGATAAAAATATCATACTTAGATAATTTTGTGTTCCCTACCGATTCAAATAGAGCAACTGAATCATGTATCACTTTCGTTCTTAACAATTCATCAAAAACTTTAATATCAATCATAACTTATCTCTCCTTTTCAAAAAAAATACCGATCATATTAAAGACCAGTCCTAATAGTTCTTCTCTTAGACTTATTATAACATTTTTCGATAAAGAAATAAATAAAAACAAGCTACATTTCTGTAACTTGTCCTTCATCTATAATCTTAAAATATACTAATGCCATTTCTATTGCATGTATCATCTCTTTCGAGGATGGTCTTTTGTTTTCTTGTGCAGTATCAGTGCTTCTTGAATTAATCATTTTTAAACCATGCATTCTCTTAACCTCTGCAATATTTCTCGATCTTGCAACTAGGTTAAAATTCTTTCTAACATATTCCTCAATCATTTTATATGTTACCTCACCTACATCAAAGTTTTGAGGCTCATGGTCTGGTGATATTACTCCAAAATGAATTAATGCATCTGTAATTGCTGCTCTCTTTTCTGGTGTAACATGAGGTCTTTTACGTTTTAATACCTCTACTGCATTATAGGCTTCTACCATATCGCAGCCAAAATCTCTTTTAACTTCGGCAATATAAGCTGTATGAGCATTAAGTCCATACTTTTCTTTTATATATTCCTTTATCTTTTTATATGTAACCTTATGGCTATTATATGGACCTCTCCGTCTTGATCTTGGCATATAGGTTAATGTTAATGCTTCTTTAGCTCTTGATTCTAATAATTTATCTAAACCAAATTCTTGTAAGTCAATTTCAGTATATATTGTTTTTACCTGAGATTCATCATTCATAAGCTCAAGTACCTTTTTAGTACTTTTTGCATTTAATATTTCTTCCTTAAGCTCAGATTGATTCTTATAGGCTCTAAAGTATATCTGTACTGATTTTAATATTCGAGTTGCATCCTCAAAATCAGGATAGATTGTAATTGATTTAAAGAAATATTTAAAGAAGTCTTTTTTCTCCTCTGGAGTGATAGTCGCAAATAGCTTTTCATAATCAATTAGTTTATCATTGAATAATGCAAGTGATGATTCATCATCAGCCAGCTCTGATAGCTTTTTAGTTGTGACTGCAATTCTTTCATCAATATCCTCTATTTGAGCATATAGCTTTTGCAATCTTTCATTATTCTTTTGTCTAAACATTTGATATCCATGTCCACCTACTGGCATATTATCTATTTCCTCTTCAAGGATATTAGCTGATTTAATAATATCCTTTTTAGTTGCTTCATAATTAGCTAGTATTTCCTCATATTCAGTTCTTTTTGAGGTGTCTGCAAGTATTGATTTTAATCTAGGTAATAATTTAGGGGAGTTGATAAGCTCTTGAACTAAGCCCTCAACATAATAATTGATTACCTCTTCCCTAATCATTTTACGATATGTACATTTGGTAGTTCTTGATCTTCTTGAATTGTAGCATACGTAATAGTAATAATGGCCTTTGGAATGGTCCTTATAATCATAGAAGCTTCTTGAGGTATCTAGTGGACCACCACATTCTGGACATCTAAGTATTCCAGATAGTGGATGTGTTTTTTCTTTACCTGATAATGGATCACATCTATGTCCTGTTTTCATTCTTTTTGTTTGGACATCATTCCACAAGTCCTCAGGTATAATTGCTTCATGCTGATCATCAGTTAGGATATAGTTATCCTGGGCTACCATTCTGTAATCATTTCTTGTATCCTTGACCTTTTCTTTAGACCTTCTACCAAAGGCTATTTTACCTATATATACTGGGTTATCAAGAATTCTTCTTATTGTTGATGCTATCCAGGTTGCTGAGGTACCGTTTTGTCTTTGAACCTTTTCTATTCCTTGAAGGTTTAATTCCTTAGCAACTCCATCTGTACCTTTATCTGTATACGCAAATATTTCAAATGTTTTTTTAACTGTTGCTACCTCACTTGGTTCAACAAATAGCTTTCCATCTACAAGCTTATAGCCATATGGAGCGAAGCCTCCATTCCATGCACCCTGTCTTGCCTTTTCACGTCTACCATTCATTGTTTGCTCTAAAATATTTTCACGTTCTATTTCTGATACTGCTGATAGGACTGATATTAATAGCTTACCTGAGGTTTGCGAGGAATCTATTCCTTCTTCAGTTGCGATTAGGTTGATATCATAGGATTGGATAAATTCTATTGAGGTTAGGATATCTGCTACATTTCTTCCAAAACGAGATAACTTATATACTAATATATAATCTATTTCTAGTCCCTTTTTGATATTAGCTAGCATTTGCTTGAATGCTGGTCTTCCTTCTATTGATTTACCAGATTTACCTGCATCCTCATATATTTCCTTTATTATCATTCCTTCTCTTTCGGCATGCTATATTAATATTGTGTACACATATTGGAGGAACGCGCTTCTTTATAATTTTAATCTCCAATTGCTTGGTACAATTTAATTATACGGGTACACTGGGGGCCTATTCTGGCACTCTAACAAAAAAATCAAAAAAATGCAAAAATCTTTTTGAGACTTTTGCATCATTATCGTTTATTATTAAATTAAAAAAGCCACATAATCATCCTCATTCTGATAAAAATATGGCATCTATAATTATAAATAATTATTCAATTATGTTTTCTAGTTTATTTTCGTGTGTGTTAAAAGAACAACACTCTCAACAGTATCATTCGCGTACACAATTGAAATTCGGACAATATAAATCGATTCATTAAATTTATGCAGGCATAAAATGTAAGTTCAAATAAAAAGTTGGATAGCCTAGAGGTAAATATAAAAAAGGAGTGACAAATTTCCACTCCGATTTTTATAAAGCTAGTGCTCCGTTTATTTTATAGTTAGATTTTACTACCTACTCCGATTTATTTAGAGTACGGTTCATAATTTCTATTATTTATTTTCTTCTTTATATTGCTTTACAATAGCTGAAGCCTTTTTAACAAAGCCATCTAAGTCATCCCATGTATTTAAGCTCGCACCTGCCGCTTTAGCATGGCCTCCACCATTATATTCTTCTGCTAAGGTATTTATAACTGGACCTCTACTTCTTAAACGAATTCTTATTTCATTTCCTGGGTATTCCATAAATAATGCCCATACAGGACAGCCTTCAATTGTACTAATTGTACTTACTTGATTTGCGGCTTCTTCATCAGTTACACCGTATTTTTCTACAATGTCTCGTGTCATTTTTATGTATGCAAAGCCTTCTTCTGTCATTTCAAAATTAGATAGAACATATCCTTTTAATTTTAAAATATTTAATGTGTCAACTGATAATAGGTTATCAAGCTCTGCTGGATTTACTCCATACTTTAATAAGTATGACGCAACCATAAATGTATGAGGAGTGATTGAATCAAATCTAAAACGACCTGTATCTGTAACTAACCCTGTATATAATGCGAATGCTGCGTCCTTAGTCATTTTTAGTTTACCTTTTTTAGCTAAATCAGTAATAATTTGTGTACATGCAGGTGCATCCTCTTCTACATATTGATAATCTCCATAAGCGTCTACGCTAATATGGTGATCTATCTTAATTACATATTCAGCTAAATTATATCTTTGATCTGCAAGTCTTTCGGCAGTTGCGCAATCAACACATATTGCTAGTGCGCCCTTGTATGTATCATCTGATATTTCATCCATTTGACCTAAGAATTTACAGTAATCGCAAGTACCGCCTACAACATATACTTTTTTTTCAGGATATGTAGCTTCAATAAGCTTCTTTAATCCGAATTGGCTTCCGTAGCAATCTCCATCTGGTCTTGTATGTCCATGAATAATTATTGTATTATATTTTTTTATTTTTTTAAGAATTTGTTTCATTTAGGTATTCCTCCATTCTATTATCAAAGTCTGCAAGAAGTGAAGGTATCATATCAAAGCTATCGATTGTAGCTCCACATGCTTGGTCGTGGCCTCCACCACCATATTTTTTTGCTATGTCTACTATTGACATTCCTCTACTTCTAAATTCACATATTACCTTCTCGTTTTGTGGATTGTATGTAAAATTACACCAGATATTGATTCCTTCAATACCTGCCATAATATTAACCATTCCACGAGATGCAGTGTTAAAATCAACGTTGTATTTTTCTAAATCTTCTTTTGTGTTTATTAAATAAGCAACGTTTTTGTCTGTGACCTTCATTCTTTCAGTGAATATCGCTTTTAGCTTCTTTGATTCTAGTGTTTCTACATATAGCTTATCATAAATAGCTTGTACGTTTATTCCTATATCCATTAAGCAAGCACCTATCATTAATGTTTTTGGTGTTGTGTCTGAGTATTGGAATCTTCCACTATCTGTTATAAGACCTGTGTATAATGCTTCTGCAGCACCTTTTGTGACGTGTAGCTTTAATTTAAATGCCATATCTGCAACTACTTCACATGCAGCAGCTGCGTGGGAATTAATAATTAAACTTGCGCCTCCTATATCAGAAGTGTTTTTATGATGGTCAATAATCCATACTTTATTTGCTAGCTTATATCTATCGTCTGATATCATTGAGGATACTGCAACGTCGCAAATTATAACTAATGCATTTTGGTATTTTTCATCTGCTATTTCGTCCATTTGACCAATGAAATCTACCCTTTTATTTGTGTCTCCTACAACATAGATTTCTTTATTTGGGAAGTTTTTCTTTAATATTAAGGATAGTCCTATTTGACTTCCCATTGCGTCTCCATCTGGGTTTGTGTGACGATGGATAATAATTGTATCGTGTTTTTTTATATCTTTTAGTATCGCTTTATATAATTTTTTCAATTTTATCACCTACCATAGTAGTATAGCATATTTTAATTATTATTCAAAATATTTTGATTTGTTTGATAGTGTTGCAATAGGGTATCATTTTAATTTTGCAACACTTTTGTATATAAATAAAGATGCATTCAAATTGAATACATCTTTTTAAATTATTCTTTTCATTTATATATGTATGTAGAGAACCATATTTGTCCTACACAAACATAAATATCAACATCAAATGTAGTACAACTTGCAGAAATCTTTACCACCGGATATTTAGATTCTTCTATTGATTTGTAGCCTTCAACTGATATCAATAGTTGATTTTGCTCAACTTTAACAGATGTAATGGAACCATTAGAGTCAGGTAATGTAATATTATTAGTAGTACAATTCTCTTCAATGAATGAACCATAATCTAAAGAAAACGTTGATGATGCCATTTTATCTGTTGTAAATAAAACAGAGTTAGCTCTAATTGTTGGTGATGATAAATACACTGTTACCATAACAGTAGCCGATGTATTTCCTTTTAAAGCTTTTGTAGATAATTCAAAAGAATAATAATCATATGAAGATTCAGTTGAATAGTTTTCTAATCTACCTGATATTGTAAGTTCAGCTTTTGTTTCGCTTATATATTTAATACTATCTACAGTTTTTCCTTTCAATTTATCACTTAATGTTACATATGATGTTTCTAACTTTTCTTCAAATTTTGCATCATCTGATGTAGTAACTGTTATTGTTTGTGTTCCCATAGCATACAATCTTCCTTCTACGTCTGTAAACGTGAAGTGATAGCTTGCACATGATACAAAAAGCCACGCAAGCAAGAATAATAATATACTATATAATATATTAAATTTTTTCATACAAATACCTCCTACCTTGTTAGTTTAATTATATACCATTTTTTGGTATAAATCTAGTAGGAGGAGTTTTAGATGATAGTGTAAATTTGTTAGATAAAAATGGCACATTTCATCGTATGTGCCTGTTGTATTAAATTATCCATAATTAAATTATAATTATTTATTTGGCATAAATCTGCTGAAAAAAATGAATAGCCTATATAAAGGTATAATTATCTATTTTTATTATAATATAATTGTTATTGAATCTGATAGTATAAACATTAATTTTAAAAATACTTTGCATAAATAGAGCAGGTGAACACTGGCTCAGTTCATAAATATAAGTGGCTCAAAAAGAGAATATTGGTGACTCTTATACTGAGTAATATTCACTGGTGGAGCTAGACAAAAAAAGGAGTGGAAAATTCCACTCCAATTTTTAGCTATACTAAAGGTACTTTTTCTAGAATAATTTAAATTTTTCTTTTGTTTACATTAATTTATTCAACAACTACACCAGTACTAGTAACATTTACATACACATCATTAATTAATTTGTAATATAAAATTTCTAATGTTTCGGCATTATAAATTGCAATTTCATGTAAATTATACTCGGCAAGTTGTTCGTCGCACTTATTATTATACTCAATCAAATAATAAGTAGTTTCCGAATCTAATGTAATTCCTTCATATTCTGAAGAACCAGGAGTTATTTTTGTAAAGAAATAATCAACCATTCCTCCATATGTAAACGTACTTTGTCCTGCGAATGATACGTTGTATAATGAACAAACCATTCTTTCATCAGAAGCAGAATCGAATGTTGATGATTGCCATCCAGATAAATATATATTTGGATAGAAGAACATAATCAACTCTGCAGCAATAGCATTATCTAACTCATACACTTCTAATCCTTCGTCTCTAAGTTTATCTAAAGCGTCTTGTCTGCCTTGATATTGGTTTGTTGGATATCCAGGATGTCCTTTATAATAATAAACATATTGATCACCATAGAATTCCATAGTCATTTTTAAGTAATCATAGAACACTCCAGATTCTCCACTCCAACTAGTTCCTAAAATTACCATTGCTTCCTTGTTTTGCACTTCACATTGGCCAAACATTTCATCGTTAAAGTGATATAAATTCTTAAAAATTTCAGTTTCCTCAGGACTTAATGCACTTAATAGATTATTTGTATATACTTGTTTAACATTAGACTGAATTTCAGTAACAAAGTCAGCGTTTATACCCTTTAAGTTCTCATTTGGTCTTAATCTATTAACAATCCAATTAACATTTGAATAGTACTTTGTCATTACATATGCATAATATTGTAAAACTGAATACTCGGTATTACTTCCTTTTTCTATAAGCATATCATATAATTCTCTATTGCTATAATTTCCATTAACATAGAAATATTCAGCAACTTCTTCAAAATTTTCAAACATCTGTTCATTCTTTTCAGAAGGATTCTCAATATTACCATAAGTATGTACCAAATTATAAGCTGTACCAGCACCATCGCTTAACAATGTAACATCATAGTTTGTTTCAGGAATCTGATTAGCCACTAAAAACTCAATTGCTAATTCAGTATAATTATCTACAATATATAAAGAGAAAGTTGAATTATTATTAATTTCATACAATTCTTTAACATAATTTGCAATTCCAGCACGAATGCCATGGAAATTCGAGGTAGTTCCTTCACTTCTTGTCAAGAAAGGCCATGTTTGAATATTATAAGGTAATTCATTCCAATCATAAGCAGCTGTTCTTTCTAGGGATACAAACGTAGGTATTTCACCATTATTTGTTATTGAATTTAATTGTAATGTATATACTAATACTGGATATGTTCCATTTAAATGGGAAATATTATAATGATCCGCAGATACACTTACTCCACTAATATTATCACAATATGCTACATTTTCACCATCAAATAATGCACAATCAATATCCTTAAATAATCCATATGTTCCAAAATCTAATTCAAAAGAACAATCTGATGATGTTAAGTCAACTTCATTAGTGAACTCAATATCTGTATGCGAATTTAATGCAGCAGATACTTTTAGCTTACTAATATTTGAATATCTATTCTTTACGGTACACTCTACAATCGTATCATTATCATCACTATTAAATATTGTAACTTCCATTAAATCCGTATTAATAAACGCATTTTCACCAACATTAATATTTTCGATATTAGCAGTTCCGTTAAAACTATATACTGCTATTTCTTCATCATCAATAATAATAGAGTTCAAATTTTCACTATTATAAAAAGCATATTCTTCAATACTCGTAATAGTATTCGGTATAGATATAGTTGTTAAATTTCTTAGATTTGAGAAACCATTTTCGACAATTCTAGTTACATTTGCATTTCTAAACGTGCTAGGAATAGTAATGCTTGACAAATACTTGGCATTACCGACCGAAACACCATATGTTCCATCATCTAACGGATAAAAATCCAAGCCTTGTGGATTACTTTCCCAGAAATCTGCACCAGTTTCACCCTGTGAACCTTGTACACCTTGCTCTCCCTGTGCACCTTGTGCTTTTACTCCTGTATCTGTTGTTCCTATCCACCAGTTACCATTTTCTCCAATAAATGGTGTTTGTCCATCTTGTCCAGCAACACCAGTTTCACCCTGTGGGCCTTGTACACCTTGCTCTCCTTGTGCACCTTGTGCTTTTACTCCTGTATCTGTTGTTCCTATCCACCAGTTACCATTTTCTCCAATGAATGGTGTTTGTCCATTTTGTCCAGCCACACCAGTCTCACCCTGTGGACCTTGTGCACCTTGTGCTTTTACTCCTGTATCTGTTGTCCCTATCCACCAGTTACCATTTTCTCCAATGAATGGTGTTTGTCCATCTTGTCCAGCCACACCAGTCTCACCCTGTAGACCTTGTGCACCTTGTGCTTTTACTCCTGTATCTGTTGTTCCTATCCACCAGTTACCATTTTCTCCAATGAACGGTGTTTGTCCATCTTGTCCAGCAACACCTGTTTCACCCTGTGGACCTTGTACTCCCTGCTCCCCTTGTGGACCTGTTGTTGAGCATCCAGCAAGTGCCACTAACAACGAAGTTGCTGTCAAAGCTTTTAAAACATTTTTCAAAGTTTTCTTCATCTTTTCCTCCATACATAAAACATTTTATTTATAATACATTTATAACGCTTCAAATAACTCTACTTAACAATAAACATCTCCTCCATAACAATATATGAAAAACCACTTTTCTATTTTTAGTATACATCAAAGTCTTTTATATTTCAAATATATTAAACAATGTAAATGTCAACATCAAAATGTTTTAAAATATTTCTTCTTTTGGTAGTTTTATCATTGTTACTACTATCGTTAAAAAGAAATGGAAATTCTTACTAAATAGTACAGTATCTACTGCACCATGTACTAGGAAATATAGTACTATTATAAATACTATCCAAGTAAATATATCTTTGTATTGATATTTATTTAATCTAAAAATATCAACTAAATATATTCCTAAACAAACAACTCCAAAGATTCCACATGTTGCAAGCATTTGTAAAAACCAGTTATGATAATTAGTTACCCAATCGCCAAGTACATTTTTTAAATAATAAGCCGAACTTCCCCAACCAGTACCAATTAGCTTGTTATCTTTAAATAAATCTATAGCAAAAATATATAATCTATCCCTACCATTATCATCAATTCCAATTTTTGTAAAATGTTCGATTAACGCTTCTCCAACTTCTGTGTGAGATAAAAATATATATGATATACCAGCAACACAACTTATCATTACTATTGATAACAGTAGAGCCTGCCATTGCTTTCTGTATATAATGCAAACTATTATAGCTAATAATATTCCACATACACCAATGCCAAATATTCCTCCACGACATGCAACAAAGAAGTTTAATGACATTCCAAATATAGCACTTATTAACATAAAACATTTGCTAAGTTTATTCTTATATTTTATAAACAAATAACATGCACTAATGACCCCTATATTAGCTCCAATCACAGCATGATTAGTTAAATTCCAACCTATATTAAAGTCTTTTTTTGTCATTAATGCTTGATATCCATATTCTTTTATATAACCAATCGATGATATAATAATTTGAATACCAATTACGTATATAAACATAACAAATGCAAAGCAAACCTTTTCTTTGGCTTCTTTGGTATTAGGTATACCATATAGTACAACAAGTACTATAACCGCATTTAGTACCCACAATGCAGTATGAGCTAAGGTAATAGGTTTTACAGGACTATTTATAATACTTACTAGCATAGGTATTGCTAGTAACAATGTAGTATATAAAACTGAACAGCCTTTAATTTTTTGTTTTATAATATGTCTATTTTGTATAAATCTAATTATAAATAGTATTAATGCAAATAATAATATCCCTATCATTACATATAGTCCATAATCTTTAAAGGACATACTATATTTCTTATATCCTGCAAATACTAATCCTAGCATTGCAGGAAATGAATATAGTTTAGATTTAAATATTAATTCTAATATTAATATAATACCAAATATAGATGCAGTTACGTATAAGCTATTTATATACCAACATAGCATTGTTAATGCACCAATTAGTACTATAAAAATTTTACTTTCTAAAAATTTTGTTATTATATTAGTACTTCTATTCTCCGTTATCATAACAAATACCTCTTAAAAACTTTTGTATTAATTCGTATAATAAAAGTACGAACAATTCATACATATATTATACTTCTTTATTTTGATATAATCAATTTAGACAAGCATATATCAGACTTGTTCTACTATATAAAGCTAGACGTACTTTATATAGTTGGTTGTGGAGACGTTTACTGTTTTAATTGGACACCTTATGGCGAACCCGCGGTAAAATATGTCTCCCTTCCACCTCTTGTATAACTTGATCAATCAATTCGGATATGCATACTTTGCATAAGCCTGTATCACAAAGCGAATATAAGTAGATAGAGTAACTGTGTAAATGTCAACATTAAAATGTTTTAAAGGGGATGCAGACATTTTTTTAGACTAATTTTATAATATTCTAAATAATAGTTTTA